>CAIPUQ010000596.1 GCA_903868295.1 uncultured Roseiflexaceae bacterium | reverse complement strand
TCTGCAATCGACGAAAAGACATCGTTGGTGGTGTATTCATACCCCGATGCAGGGCCGTAGGTGCGGATCGGTACGGTCCCCGTGTTTTCGATGCGAATGGTCACGGTGAGTACATCGCCGAGCAACAGTGCCTGCGGCGCCATGTAGCTATAGGTAATGGTTGCTTCGGGTTGCCCACTATCGGCTATCGTGATGGTATCGCTGGTCGTCACGATATTGCCGTAGCGATCCAACGCGCGGATGGTGTAGGTGTACTCGCCATTGGCGAGGATCTGGCCGTCGGTCGTTTTGCCGTTCCAGACCTGTCGGTGTACTTGTGGACCTGATTCTTCGCCCGTGATGAACGGGAGCGTGCGCCCGTCTGGGGTGATGATGCTGATGTCGACCGTCGCGGTCACGGGGAGCTGGTAGGTAATCTCGCTGACGTCATCACGCCCATCGGCGTTGGGTGAAATCGTCGTCGGGAACGCGACCAAATTCTCTATCATCGGTGGCGGCGTGTCGGCGCTTTTGATGGTCAATGCTACTTGACCGGTCGCACGTTCGCCCGTTGCGGTGGTGGCGGTTACAACCGCCTGATACATCCCGCTCGGCAAGGCGCGTTGCTGGAGGACCGGATCCCCGGTCGGAGCGGTACCGTCGATGCGGAGCTGATACGCGTCAGACGATGCTTTGCGTTCGACGTTGTCGCGCAATAGATAGCGCACCCCGTTGGCGTCGACCAACTCCACACTCACTGTTGCTGTTTTGCCGATGGTATAGCTCACATTGACCGATTAGCCCGCGCCACTCGGGCTGAGTGTCGGCGCAGAGATGGCAACAGTACTCAGCAATGGGGTGGTGCTACACCCGGCGAGCAGGAACGCACCCAACACGATGCAGAGGTGAAGTGTCCAACGGATCATGCTGCTTCTCCTTCGGTGTTCTCGGGGTAACGCCGGTTAAACCAACCGAGGGTCACCATCCCCAGCGCCACCCCGAACCACAGGGTCCCAAACCGAATGACCAGCGTCGCAGCGGTTGCCGCTGCCTGGCTCATCGGGATCATCCATACCAGCAATCCCGTCGAGGATGCCTCAGATACACCGAGGCCCCCAGGGATTAGCGACACCAAGCCGAACAGCGTCGATGCCGCGAAGATAAATGTCGATTGTTGCAGGATCAGCCATGTCGGCGCAATCCCCAGGCCTTGCAACACGTAAACGAGGGCAACACATTCGAAAAACCATGAAATGATGCTCAACAGGGTACTCGTGACCAACATGCGCCAGCCGAGGAGCGCTTTGCTGGACTGATAGGCATTACGGAGTGGTGCTGCAAAACGCGTCTTGTCGAGCAACCCCAGCACGCGCGACACCAAAACCTCGGATTGCAGTGCCATAATCCCCACCACAGTCACGCCGACCAGCAGATAAAACAATGGCGCTGCCGGTGGATAGAGTGTTAATCCAACAGCCATCAGTAACAGCATCGCAATGCCATCGGTCATGCGTTCGGCAAAGACAATCGGTGCAGATATCGACACGGCAGTGCCATTGATGCGTCGCAACAGGTACGACTTGAGCACCTCACCGACTTTGCCGGGTGTGACGGCCATCACCATCCCCGCACAAAAGAGTAACCCGCTGTCAAAGCGACTGACCCTTGTACCGGCACCGATGTGACGCAAGTAGATGTCCCACTTGAGCCAACGCAGCAGATAATTGAGAGCTGTCAAGGCCAAGACGGCTGGGACACTCTGCCACGCAAAGCCACTCAAGCTGGCGCCTACTTGGCCAATATCACTGAACAGCCCGAGGACTGCGACGACTGCAACCCCAATCAAGACCGACGTCATGATGCGCCGGCGTAGTGTCTGTACCACAGAAGCTCCTCTCGCCCACATATGTCCATTATAGATGAAGTGGTATTGGTATAATGCCCGTACCGTTCGTTAGGAGAAGCCCGGCATGACGTATGCACACATCGAAGACCTGCAAGAGGCCCTGGCCCAGCGTAACTATATTGCCGACCGTTCATTGACGACTGCGCTGTTCTTGGCGATGAAGCTCAATAAGCCGCTCTTGTTGGAGGGTGAAGCAGGCGTCGGCAAAACCGAAATCGCCAAAACACTCGCGTCACTCCTCGATACCGAGCTGATTCGCTTGCAGTGTTACGAAGGCTTGGATGCGTCGACGGCCATCTACGAGTGGAACTACCCGCGCCAGCTGCTGCACATCCGCATGGCCGAAGCGACAAAGCAGGCCAGTGCCGTCGATATATTCAGTCGCGAATTCCTCATTCAGCGGCCACTGTTGCACGCCATCGATGCGAGTCGTACCAAAGCTCCGGTGTTGCTCATCGACGAGCTCGATCGTGCCGACGAAGAATTCGAAGCATTCTTGCTCGAACTCCTGTCAGACTGGCAAATCACCATCCCCGAGTTGGGAACAATCAAGGCAGTGCACCCGCCCATCGTCATCATCACCAGCAACCGCACCCGTGAAGTGCACGACGCACTGAAGCGGCGCTGTTTGTTCCATTGGGTTGATTACCCGATCCTCGACAAAGAACTCAAAATCCTGCATGCCCGCGTCCCAGAGATCAACGCCATATTGGCCAGGCAAATTGTGTTGTTTGTACAAGAACTGCGCCGGCTCGATTTGTTCAAAGTCCCTGGTGTCGCCGAGACCATCGACTGGGCCAACGCGCTGGCTGCATTGCAGACAACGGCACTGACCTTCGAATCGGTCGACGATACGCTGGGAGCCATCCTCAAATATCAGGATGACCTCCAACAAATCCGCGGCGATGCGGTACGGGCCATCCTCGCCCGGATTGGTTCGGCATGACCGAGGGGCACATCAGCCAACACATCGTCGGCTTCGTGCATCTGTTGCGTGCGATGGGCGTGCGTGTCGGCACGGGCAATTTGCTCGATTTCGCTGCAGCGTTGACATACGTTACCGTGACCGACCGCGAGGCACTGCACGACGCTGCCTTGTGCACGTTGATCGCCAAAGCAGATGACATGCCGATTTTCGAATCGGCGTTTGCCTTCTACTTTCGGCGCTTGTCTGCACTCGACGTCCAAGAGACAACGTTGCCGGTCATTCGCGTCCCGCAACGCCCGTTGCGTTTGCCGCGCCGCAAGCCGGGGGCCGGGGACGACAACGAAGGCGATACCCCCGACAACCTCGAGGAGCAAAAAGTCGGCGCGACCATGGTCTACAGCGGGAGCGAGACCCTGCGAACGCGCGACTTCGGCAGCTACTCGCACGACGAAGTCCAACAAGCGCGCGACATGATGCGCCGCATGAAGTGGCGCCCTGCCTTGCGGCGGACGCGGCGGTCCCGTCGCGACAAGCGCCGTGGCGTTATCGATCTGCGCAGCATCATGCGCTCGAGCATGCGTTCTGCCGGCGAGCCGCTCCACATGTCGTATCGGTCGCCACGCTATCGGCGCCGTCCACTCGTGGTGCTGTGCGACATCAGCGGCTCGATGGACCGCTACAGCCGCATGTTGCTGCAATTTGTCCATACCCTCAACGACGGGATGGACCACGTCGAATCGTTTGTTTTTGGCACGCGACTGACACGAGTGACCCGTCTGCTCCGCTCGCGCGATGTCGACGATGCGGTCGCCCTGGTCAGCAAGCAAGTCCTCGACTGGTCGGGCGGCACCCGCATCGGCAATACCATCCGCGAATTCAACGTGCGTTGGTCGCGCCGTGTCCTGTCACGCGGGCCGGTCGTCCTGGTCATCAGCGATGGCTGGGATCGCGGTGATCCGACACTCTTGTCCCAAGAAATGGCTCGACTGCAACGCTCCTGCCACCGTCTGATATGGCTGAATCCACTGCTGGGCAACCCACGCTACCAACCGCTTACCCAGGGTATGGTCGCCGCAATGCCGTTCATCGACGAATTCATCCCCGTCCACAATCTGGTCAGTATCGAACAACTCGGCAAAATGCTGGCTACCATGCGCGATGAAAAGCGGTCGCCTCGACGCGTGTCGACTTCACCACTCGGAGATAGTAACAATTAGAGTCACGTTTACACGATTAACGTGCATCAGCGTCGCCAATAACGAACGATTCTGACGATTGGAAAACCATATTGTGCAGCATTCTTGAACAAAAGAGTGCTGCATTTTTGTATGGAACATCGGTGCAAATGTTTGGATTGCGCAGATAGTCGGAACAATCGCATAAAATTCGTCGTTTATCGACGAAAAATCGATGATACATACATCTCTTCAGCGTCGATACTTATCACAAATCCACAATGGGGAATGATGATGAACAAGACATTTACGTATCTGACTGCTGTGTTGCTCTCGATCGTTGTGCTCCTAACAAGCACATTTCTCGTTGTGTCGGCACAGCAACGGGTCAGCCCGCTCGAACGTATGCGGCGCGTCCAAGAGGTTGCAAAGCTGAGTGGTGCGTACTCATTCCACACCGAAATAGACTCTATCAGCGATTATGCACCACGCATCACCAACACCGGCAAAGAAAGTCGTCGTGATCTATTGGTCATCGACGGTTCGGTCGATGAGTCGAACCATACTAGTGAAATCACCATTCAAAACCAAAATGGCATCATGCTGGAGGTCCGCCGTGAGCGCGGCGTGACCTATATGCGTCAACCCGGTTCGGATTGGCAACAGGTCAAGGCCACAACAAATGTCGCGCAGATGAATACACTGACATTCTTGTCGGGCGTGGTCAATGCCAATGCTGTCGATGGTGCCAATCCCGGCTATGCGTTCGGATTCGATGGTAAGGCATTCGCCGCGCATTTCGAGCGGCTGCTCAAAATCGACAGCACGAATGGCATCGCATACCGCGATGAATGGACATCGTTGGCCCAGTCGGCACAGCTCAAATCAGCCACGGGTACTGGACACATCGTCGTTGACAGTGATGGATTACCCTCTGCGTTGGAGCTGAAGCTTTCATTCCCGGCGAATGGCACACAGGGTGCCGTACAGAACACGATTCGGTCGACATTTTTTGGGTATGCGCGCTCGGGCTTGGCACTGCAAAATTTCATGAATCAACCCTTGTATGTGTTGAGTGAATTTGCGCAGCTCGATAGTGCGGTTGTCTTGAAGTGGCTATTGTCTGTTCTGGCACTTGCGTTGGTGGTCGTCATAGCGCGGGCGTTATTGATACATGCGAAAAAACTCACCGTCCCGTTTACCCTTCTCATGGTCGTTCTGATAGGCTATCAACCCTACAGCAATATTCCGCACGCTGCGGCTGCAACCGTCAATCAGACTGACCCAAACCCAAAGCCTGAAGCACCCCCAGCCCTGTTCAACCCCTTAGTGTCGCCACTCCAGCAGGGTGTGCCCATAGCACTCCCCGCTGCTGGTGTGTCGGTGCTTGATCAGCCGCTCTTTTCGAGCAGCACCGCGCGTACCGCGAGTCGGGATGAACCCACAGATACGGTCGACACCGACGGTGACGGTCTGAGCAATACCCAAGAGGCTCTCTTTGGTTCGGACCCTTTGCTCGCTGACAGTGATTCTGATGGGTTGACGGACGCACAAGAACAATTGTTAGGAACGCGCCCCAAAAACTCCGACACCGATGGTGATGGATTGAGTGATGGCGTAGAAGTAAAGTATCCAACGACATATGACGGTTCTGCATACTATTCCGCGCCCCTCGTCAGCGATACCAACGGTGATTCGGTCGTCGATGGGATTGAGTGTGTCGAAAAAATGCAGAATCAATCAGCCGATTGTGCCGATACCGATGGAGATCTCATTCCTGATTTTCTCGATGACGATAACGACAACGACAAAATACCCGACGCCTACGACATCGCCCAAAATGCAAAAGACAATACTGTCTATGGCGAAAACACCCCAATGCAACTCCGCATCAACGGTACGACCACAACAGTCAAACCCTTAGTCGTCGACCTGCAGATTGCGCCGGTCGATCGTACCCTCCTCAGCGTCAATAATGCCATCTACGACTGGCCGAAAGACGACAATGCCGGTCAGATTGAACGTATCAAAGACACCACATTTGCAACGAGTCCATCCTACATGTCGACCGAAAGTAAAGCCAATAACGGCGATATCAAAGTCACGCCGATGTTGGAAGTGCGCGTGTCGGTGAGTGCTGGTTCGACCGGCAATCTCCCCGTCAAGGTGTGTACAACAGCGTTACCATGTCCACCCGATACCAATGTCCCTGCGTGGCTCGACAAAGCGAAACTTGCACCCTACGGCATCAGTGCAAGCTGGAGTTACGACAATAACGGCAACAAGAGTGCATCTGAAGTGACGCTATCGGTCCCTTTACAGCCTGTCTACGATTACACCGGTAGCGTGGTGGGATTCTCGGCACAGTCCTACTACGAGACGAGTGCGACACCATGGCTGGTCGGCCATCAATATCGCCTGCAGTGGCTGGTCAATTCGATCCAAGATCGTTGCCCTACCGGTATGGATACCTGTACGCCTGAAGAGCGTGTAGAGTACACCACAGTCATCCAACGCTATTACACTGATTTCAATCTTGCAGGTATGATTGCAACCGAAGAACTAGGCTATAGTGCGGGCATTGTCTCCGAAGACCCAAAGAGCATCCAGGTTACTGATACGAGTAAGCGACGTCTATGGATGACACAGATTTCGTCATTTTTGGCTGCTTCCTATATCGATGAACAATATTTGCAACTCACAAGCAGCGATGCCACGCGCTCAATCACCACATTACTCGACAGTTCTCGCAATGCAACTGCCGTCACGCAATCACGCTACGGGATAGACAAATCTGCGTCACAGGTCACACTCGTCGACTACCCGTCACAGAGTCATGCAATAAAACTCAATACAGAAAAAATACCCGAAGTCCTCAATAATAGTCTCTGCCGCACGGCGAATCTTGCTGCAGGGTGTGCAACGACTCCGACGCTCAGGGCGAGTTGCGAAAATGCCACAACGGTGGTATGCCGCCCCGCAATGATTGTGCTGACGGAAAACAAAAATCGTATCCAAATTATGCAAACCAGTACAACCCTCGATTTTGCCCGTGCTGCAGTGAATGTCACGCGGAGTGAGCAAGGACTTATCTTTAAGGTCGTTGGTGGCAAATGGCAGGCGCTCGATAGCGCAGATGCAAACAGCGAACTCTCAACGATATTGGTAAGTTTGGTAGCAAATGCAGCTCCAAGCCAAGTCAGCCAGACTGAATGGCAGCGGTTCCTCGAGGCGCTCGGGCAGGCACAGTATTTCAACTTCTTACAACCAAAGCTTTCTACCAAAAGTGCTGGGGTGACAGGAGTAGAGCTCATCACTCCAACGACATTTGCTTCGACATATACGTCATCTTGGAACGCACAACTCAATGAGCTCGCAGGTCTGTGGCAAACCCAGGCCATTGCGATGATTAAACAGCAACAGAAGAAAGAAGCTCCCGGGAAAGCAGTGAATGCTGTGTTACCTGCACTCGAGAACGCAATTGGCCTTGCGGACGCCTGGAATGATTTTGCAGCTGGTACGTCAGAGGGTTGGAAGTCATTCAGCAAAGGGAGCGGCATCGCGTCCAGTGTTATTCTTGCGGGTGTGGCCATATACAGCTTATACAATGCCATCAAAGGGCCTGGCGATGGTAAAAACAATGAAAAATTAGGCATCACCCAGTTAAATATTGATAACACAATTAATGCCGCGCTGATGTTGGTGGGTGTTATCAATGTTGTCAAGTCTATCAAAGCGGTTTCTGATGCGGTAGACGCTGCTGGTGGGACACTGAAAGCAGCAATGTTAGTAGTTGCTCCAGCGTTTAGTACTCTGAGTACCGCTGCAAAAATTGCGAAGGTCATCGGTTATGTAGCCGTCGGCGCGCAAATCGCTGTTGCCTGGGCAATCGGCATCATGACCGCGATGAGCGCGGAATTTGGTTTTCAGAAGGCGAATGCAATTTCGGACATGGCCGGCATGACGATAGCGATTCTCTTCATCGCGGCGATTAATCTGATACCGGTGATTGGTCAAGTCATCACTGCAGTCATCGCTGCGCTTGATTTATTGGCAATGTTGGCATGTACAAATCTCACGGATAAGCAAAAGCACAGTACCGCAGGACAGTGGTTGTGTGGCGGTGCAACAGGGATTTTGGCAAATTTCTTTTCACCATACAAATCGAATCTGATTGTGAACCCGGATGACTCGTTTTCTGTTGCAAAAGAATTGAACGTCACAGACTCTTCGCTGCTCAATTCTGCACAGGGGTTCCGTCAAGGGAACGCCATGGTGATGAAGTTGTCGATGACGGATTATGTCGAAAAGATGCCCTTCCCGGCAACATGGATGGCGATTCCTTACTTCTGGCAGTGGACCGGTCAGAGTCCTAAAAATGCATCAATCAACTATGCATTGAGCAACAGTCAAGAGGATATCTCGGGTCAAATCAGCGTCGGCTCACAGTCGAGTGAATGGCAAGCACAATCGAGTTATTCGGATGGGGATAAAACCTATTCGTTCTCGAAATCGACATCGTTAACCTATGCAAATTCGTTCGTGAACAGCGGCATTAACCAGACGATGAACGATTTGATACTGTCGCAAGGGGTGCAAGTACCCCAGCAGACATGTTTCAATTTGTTTGTGTTTTTCACCCCTGTCCCAGTCTGCTACATCGAATCTCATGCAGATACCAACTATATCAATTTGAACGAATCATCCAAAACGGTCTATGACATATTGCCGCCGACGATTACAGAATTTGTCGCGTTGCGTCCCAAAGGCGCTGGGTATACATTTGCATGGTCCCCAGAAGAAGCGGTGCCGTCGTTTCCAAAATTCGATGATGCCGATAACGATGGTGTCGCTGCGACATACGAGTACGAACTCGGTGGTCGTGATAACAGTGCGGATACCGATGGCGACGGCATTTCGGATGACCGAGAACTCGCCTTTCAGACGTCACTCAGTCTCATCGATCCGGATGGTGATCTCCTTACTGACCGAGAAGAAATTTTTTATGGTACAGATCCGCTGTTGCCCGACACCGACGGTGATGGGCTGACCGATGCGGAAGAAATTGTCCACGTTGTTGATGGCAATCGCGTCGGGGGCTGGGAAGTAACCTACGGATTTGCATCTGGACTGCCATTGACGACCTGGGTCGGCTCGAATCCGCTCAAGGCAGATGCCGATAATGATGGTATTGCTGACCTGCGTGAAAAAGTCCTCGGCTGGAGCCCGAACGCTGCCAATACTGGTGAAGTTATCAGCATCAACGGCACTGCCCGCGAAGCATTGCTGCCGAGTGTGCTTATAAACTACGAGAATGCAACACCCAAAACCGTTGAAAATGGCGGGTTCAATGCAACCACCGTAACGTGTATGGGCCCAGGTACCGCGCCGGACGATTGTCCTGCCGTAGAACTGACTGCTATCCCAGGAGTCGCCTCCAGCACAAGTACGAACCGGGCAATGCGCTTCGATGGCTTACGCCGTTTGACGACAAACGCGACTGCATACAATATTTTGGGTGAACAATTTACCTTTGGTGTATCGCTCAAACCCGCCGTGGCTACGACGGATCGCCGGACCATTCTCAAAATCCCCGGTTCGTTACTGCTCCAAAACAGTTCGGCTGGCTTGTTCGTCGAGATGAGCACGACCTATGGGACTTCTTCCATCACCATCCCGAATGTGTTGACTGCCAACAGTTGGTCACAGCTGACCGTTACCTATGACAGCACTGCGCTGGTGATTTGGGTGAATGGGAATGAGAAAGCCCGCATCAGCATCAAAGGTGCGGTTACTGATATTGATCCAACTGATAACTCGGTCAACATTGCCGGTGCAATAGATACCGATGACTATATCGGTCAGATGGACAACATCGCCTTGTACAACGTCGCGTTGCGACCTGCAGAGGTAGCAGCATTGGCCGCTTGGACAATCGACTCGACCAACGATTTGGTCATCCGCCCGGGTGATCGGGTCGTCGGAACTGCGTCGATTACCAATCGCCTCCTCGGCCGAACCATGCAAGGCAATACGACACTGTTTGGCCAAACAACCGAAAATACGGCGCCAAATGCGACGGTTATTGGCGGGAGCTACGCGGCACAAGGCACCGCAACGGTCGACACAGTCATGACCATCCCCGGGAATGTCACGGCGAGTGGCATGGTCTCGAGTTGTGTGTTCCCCAATAATCAACTGTGTGTGAAATTCGACGAAACGGTGCGAACCCCGTCACAAATGACATTTCTCGACGCGTCGTATAACGCCAATTCACTTCTCTGCACCACGATTTGTCCGACGTATGTGAATGGTGCATGGCGGTTTGATTCGAATGCACAATTACGTACATCAGCGTCGGTCGGGAATGCTATCAGTACCCGCGATTTCTCGGTAGGGTTCTGGGTGCGCCCCGAGGGACAATCGACGGTTGATCGCCCACTGCTGACCAGTGCGGACAGCAAGTTTGTCCTGTCTTTGGCAACAGAAAAACCACAATTTGCATTCGGGACGAGTGTGTTGACTGCAGCAAACGCATTGCCAATCGGCACGTGGGCACACTTGGTGTTCCGATTCCGCAACGGTATACGATCAATTGCGGTTAACGGCTTCATTGTTGCGCAGGACAGCATCGCTGTTGCATTGCAACCAAGCTTCGGTGAATTGACGATTGGCGCTAGCCGCGACGGCCGTTCGCTCGCACTGAGTTCACTGCGCGATCTGCAAATCTACTCCGCAGCACTCGAAGACCAACAGGTCATCGCATTGGCGGCACAATGCGAAGATGACCTTCTGATTGTCTGTTTGCCGCTCAACGGTTCGCTCACCGACGCCTCGGTGTATGGTGCAAGTGCACAAAATGCATTGACGTGTGTCGGCTGTTCCGCAACCACCGGAGCAACAGGTCTGACTGCGTCCGCGTACACCATCGGTGCTACCCCTGCGACATTGCCTGCTGGGTACCTCAAACTCATTACCGAGCAACAGTTTTCTTTGGTTATGGCAGTCAAGCCATCCCAGAGTACGCAGCCATTCTTTGCCAGCAAAACACAAGCAGGGCGCGAAGCGATGAGCCTTGGGTTGGTCGGCGGTGTACCGACCGTTACCTATGCGGGACGGACCGTCAGTGCAGGGACCATGTCGGTCGGGAGTTGGTATGTCGTCACGGTGCGTTGGGCAAACGACAAACTCCGGCTCACGGTCAATTCACTGTCGGGTTCCGCATTGCAAACCGCATCACAATCGGCAGATGCACCGGCATTACGCAATCTGCAAGATCCACTGGTCATCGGTGGTCAAGGGTTGAGTATTGACGGCATCCGAATCTACCGCTCGTCCCTCAAAGATCAGACTATTGCTGCGCTTGCCCGGCACTACCTACTGGGCACCCGTGAGATTCATTTCAATCAACCACCTGTCTCTGATACTGTCTCGTTGACCGTAGATAACAGGAGCAAGATAATCAATCCAGACCCGTTGTTTGAGCAGATGAACGGCAACTGTCAGGCAACGACTGCAGTTATCTGTTTGCCGTTTGTCACTGGTGAGACGGGCTTCAACATTTCACCGACGAACGGCAAAGCAGCCAAACAGTCTACGACGTTGAACCCATTCAGTGCGTCCCTTGCGGTGGATGGGAATTTAGGTACCTTCTCGCATACCAACTACGAACAAAACCCATATTGGGAAGTCGATCTGGGGAGTGTGCGCGATATTTCGTCGGTGACCGTCTACCCACGACGCGACTGTTGTGGCGGACGCAGTACCAATGCGATAGTCTTTTTGTCGAACACCTCAATGTCTGACTCACGTGACATCGCGGCGAACAAAACGGCAAGCGTTACGAGTCCGGACGGCACGAAAGCCTGGCGGAACGTTACTTGTAATAATCAAGCCGCGGCCGCGAGTTGTACGCTTGGCTATGCCGATCGCCGTCTGGTTACCTTCCCCGCAGGTACCAGCGCACGCTACATCCGCGTGCAGCTCGACAGAACCGACATCCTGAACCTGGCGGAAGTGAAAATCAACGAAACAAAGGGCGAAGCCTGCGGCGACACGAGTAGTTGTCCGTCAGCAACCGATGGCGGCGCCGACTTCTCCGGCGGTAAGTTCGTTACCTTGTCACCTGAGATAACGAAGAGCACGTTTGAGGGGAGTGCTGCTGCATTCACGGTGATGACATGGGTGAAGTTTAACTCCGTCACCGGCGAGCAGTGGATTTTGCGTGATACGGACAACCCAACAACCAACAACATGCTGTATCTACGGATGGTGAATGGCAAGTTGCAGATGTTGTACTACAACAATGATTTGGTTGGGGTGCAAGCACTTCTGCCCAATACGTGGTATCACATTGCCTATGTCAAAAGTGGCACGACACGCACTATCTACGTCAACGGCGTGCAAGATATCACCCAAACGAAGGCAGACAACTACCTCCTTTCGGCACGGCAAATGACGATTGGGCGCACGTTGAATGCAACCCTACGCGACTTCCAAATCCACAATCGCGCGCTGACCCTGGCACAGATCAACGACAGTGCGGCAGACCCCGCATTTGAGGTGCGTGTGCCCTTTGACGATGCCCAAAACTCGCTCACGTACACGGATGTCTTGACATCTGGCTTGCGTGTGCAGTGTCTGAGTAGTTGTCCGTTGAGCGGGATCCCGGGCCGTGATGACCGTGCCGTGCGTTTCGATGGAACGCAAGCACTCGCACTCAACACGACTGCAGCAACGTATACCAAGTACCTTTCGAATACGTCATTTACTGGTGCAGGCTATACCATGAGTCTGTGGGTCAAGCCCAACCGCTACAACTCCTGGATTATCGGTCAAGACACGATGAACCAAAAGATGCGGTTAGGCATAAACGCGGCAGGATTTGTCACGTTCGAACGTGCAGTCAGCTGCTTTAATGCATACTGCTGGTCCTCGACACCGATGACATCGTTGAGCCCATTGCCAATCGGGAGCTGGAGCCACATCTCGGTTGTCGTAAACGGCAGTGCAAGTTACCTCAACGTCAATAGCGGTCAAGCATCATATGCCTCACCAAACATCCAAAACTACCTGCAGCCGCTGACTGTTATCTCCGGAGACAAGATTTTTTCTACCACGCCGCTGAATAAGATCTTTAAGCCGTTTACCGTCGGTGGTATTGCCTATGGTGAGCCGTACATTGCCGGGAATGACGGGTACGGGTTCGGTCTTGGATTCAAACCCGTGACGTTCGAAAATACGGCAAATCTCGATGGAGCAAGCAATTTCACCATAGGAGCGTCGTTTTGGCCAAACTACCCAAACAGAGAACAGTTTGGCGCAGTACTTCCACCATCGATTGATTACGCGACGCTCATCAATCGTGAGGGTGCATTCCTGCTCAGGATTATCAACAACCGGTTGGTTATCAATCTCAATGTGAATGGACCAGGTGGTCGGTATGCTGATATCAATACCGATATGGTCGTGCCGAATAGGCAATGGAACAAGGTATCGGTTACATATGTATACGGCTATGCTCCAAACAAAATCATCGTCACGCTGAACGACCAGACCCGAGAAATCGTCATGAGTACCAATCAAGTCGACAGCATGATCGATAAGGCGATGGGTCTCGATATCGGCGGCAACTCTACCGTCATGGAGTCGAGAGTCTTTCAAGGGTATATCGATGACGTGTTCTACACCCCAGCATATATGACGCAAGGACAGGTGGCAGCGCTCCAGCGTACTTCTGAGCGGGACAGTCAAGCGTTTGCAACGCGTGAGCATTTGATTGCCTATGGCAACATCGATCAAGAATCACCGATTATTTATGGATCAAACTACAGCGGTGAGCTAGATGAACTACGCATTTCACCCAAGAAATCACAAGGCGACCAACTTGCATTGATCGATGATGCCCCTTCGTGGAATCTTCGCTTTGAGGAAGTGCTGACCACAAACAAAACCGTGGTCACCGATGGAGTGACCAAGACGGTAGGCGTTGATGTGATGGCGCTACCAGATTCGATTGCCGGGCGGGCGGGCATTCAACGCCTTTTGTATGCTGCAACGTGTGATGGCATCGGCATAGTTGCTGTGGAATGTCCGGCCGGCGGCACCATGGGTCTCTCGGGCCTGGCAGAGTCGTTCAATGGAACCACGAACATCCTCGAAGTGACCAACGCGCAGACCATCATGGACACCCTCAAATCCGGCGGTACCGTTCAACTACTCATCAAACCCGATACCACCACCGGTAGTGTGCAAACCTTGCTCGAATACGGTGACGCATCTGGTGCCAACACGACACCACCGTTCCGGGTGCAGATTGGAACCAACGGCAAGATAACGATTCGACTCGGTCTCGTCACCTATACGGCGACGAGCGCGCTTACCCCTGGGTGGAATCAAGTTTCGTTCGCGTTTGGGGCCAAGGGCTTCCAATACTTCCAAAACGGCACACTCGATGCTGGCGCCAATGCCTCTTCTGGTGAAAATCTGTTGATTGGCAGCCCAGCAGCGGTGTTTGTCACCAACACGACGAATCGCTTGTTCGTCGGTGGTGGTGTCGCATCCAATGCACTTACGAATCTCTATCGTGGTACGATCGATGACATTACCTTTAGCCCTGCGCAGCTGGTGGGACGCAAAATCTATCGTATCGCGCGCTCACAAGCATCACAAGTCATGGACAAAGCGACGATTGCGACGTTCACGGTCGATGCCGAAGCGCCCACTATCGAAATCGAGAACCCGCGCTATGTTTCGCGTTTGCCTATGCAGTTCCTCGCCAAGACGGCCGATGTGTCTTCAAACGTCGCACGTGCGGTATTCACGACGATTACCCCGGGCAATGTCGCGACATCAGTGGCAGCACCAGGATGTATCGATGCGGTCGCAGGGACGAATTATTGTCCAACCTTCCGGGTTGCGGCCGGTGCTACCACGCCTGTCGAGGGCAAATACACAATCCGCATGGAGGCCTTTGACAGTGTCAATAATCGAGGTGTGAGTGAATCGAACATCTATGTCGACACCACCCCCGGTACCGCACAACTAGTGACACAGGTGACGCCGTACACCACCACGCAACAAGTGGGGAGTTCACTCCGTACCCTCACGCTCAAATTGACTGCAACAGACCCCGTGTTGACAAATGCCGCAGGTACCGCAGGAAGCGGCGTCGCAGAAGTCTCAGTGCTGGTCAGAGATGCTAGCGGCAATCGCATCATCGAAGCGCCAACCCCAGCAACTTTCAAGGATGGGTTCTGGCATGTAGACGTGGCACTGCCCTTCAAAAACCCCACAGGGTTCTATCAGGTTTTTGCCAACGTCACCGACGCAGTCGGCAATATGGCGACGAACATCGCGTTGACGACGCCGACGACACTCATCGAAGTCGATAATACGCCACCACACGACACCATTGCGTACCCTGATCCTGCCAATGTGCAAGATGCATTCATTGCGAAGCAAGCGATGACCGGACGGTTGTCGGACATCAACGATGGTCGTGCAGCACTCAACAACGGGTTGCGCGCACGGATAGACTTCGAAGCACCAGACGGAGCAAAAACGTTCGATAGCCGATCTGATGCACGCTACAGCATCGACTGTACCCTCTGTCCCGTCATCGCGACAGACACGGATGTCCCTACCCGCCGGCTCGCGCGATTCAACCTGGACAGTGTCGGTCAAGCACTGACCATACATGATGTTTCGGGGGTGCTCGAGGGGACGTTCAGCATCGCCATGTTCGCCAAATTCACCGACACGGGAACACTCGTCGGCACGGGTGTTGCCACTGCTCCACGTCTGCGTGTGCGTATCGAGCGCAGTGGAAAAACCTACAAGCTGACAGCCTCACGTGGTACCGTCGTGCTGAGCTCGACCACACCGGTGACTCCAAATACCTGGTACAACATCCTGTATTCCGAATCGGGGACTACGGCGACGCTGCAATATGGTACGTCGTTGACTACGATGACGACTGTCACCAAGCCGTTTGTCGCCAAGACGCCGCTGGTGGTTCAGCCTGACCTCATCATCGGAGCGATGCAATCGACCAAAGATCTGCCCAACAAAGAAGACTTCTTCCGCGGCTATATCGATGATGTCATTGTTTCTTCGATGGCACTCACGCCAAACGATCTCACCGGAAAGTCACTTGGTTTGGGAAGCGGCGTGTTGACACATCAGACGAGCCTTGCCGTCGTCGATGACGGGTTCTCGAATACCGATACGTTGGCCGACAAATCACTCTTCTACATGCCGATGAATGCTGCATCTCTGCCGCTCATCGACGCAATCAACGGTGTTATCAGCAGTCGTTGTACGTCGGGGACAACCATTGCCCCACTCACATGCCCATCCATTACTGATGGCTATGCGACGCGTGGATTGACCCTGACCAAGAGCACCGATGGTATTGCGACTGGGTACACGCTATCGACGACCACCACATCTGGTCGTACTGTTGCGACGCGCTTCAAAATCGCACCAAATGCAACGTCTGGAGCATTCCTCAACATCCAATCGACTGCTGCGAATTCACTGTGTGTCGAGTATGGCTACGATGAACCGACCAAAAGTGTCGTCGTGCGTATGAACTGCACCAGTCGCGATACTTACTCATTCCCGATCAACGATTCTGCCTGGCATAGCTTGATCATGACCAGCAGTTGGGCAAACGCAACGGGAGAAACGTTGACGTTCAGCCTTGACGAGAGTATGAGCACACAATTTACCCTCACTGGTCATTGGAACGATGCGAGTATCACATTCGGAGCCCCAGGTAGACGTGCATTCAGCGAAACAGCTGCAGCCTCTTCTCTCGCCGCAGTCGGGGTGTCGGTCGACGATGTCGCGGTATTCTCCGGAGTACTCAGCGCATTTGAAAAAACACAGTACACCTATGGCTATGGCACGGTGTACCACGAAACATTCGATGACCTGAGCATTCAGCCGGGACGCATCAGCCTCGACGATTCCAATGTCCCCCAAGACAGTGTCTATATGAGCACCGATGCGACATTGGCAACGGTGCCAGGTTTGATAGGCAACGGCGCTTTGCGCTTCGATGGAAACGACAGTGTCATCCACCGCGACATGCAGGGTGCAAGCTTTGCGCCATACAACGCCCCCTGGAGCATGTCGCTCTGGTATAACACGGCAACTGCTGGGCAGACCGCAACCTTGGTCGATGCAACGGCGAATGGCTACCGCTACCGGCTGGTATTGAACGCAGGCGTACCGACATTTACCATGGCAGGAATCACGCTTGCACCGTCGACACAACCGAGTGTTGGTACACATCACATTGTCATAACATCCGATGGCGCGCAGGCACGGATGCTCATCGATGGGACGCAAGTGAGTACCCAGGCCACCGCTGTGGGTGGAATTGCGTTCCCGAGTACGCTCAACGCCAATATCGCATTGTCTTCTGTCGGGGCGGTCGCAACGAAGAAAACATCTTCAGTGCTTGCGCCAACGACATCTGCGGCTGAAGTGAATGATGGGAATTTGTCGAACTTCGCTTCAACAACGACGACGATGACATCACCCATGATCGAAGTCGATCTTGGCGCAGCAAAAACCTTTGACCGCATTGTTCTGCACAACGCAGTCTCGTTGGCTCTGCCACTGCGAAACTATAGTGTCTATGTGCTCAACGCAGCAATGCCGATACAGGCTACGCAGACTGAACTCAAGAATGCTGCGGTATGGAGCGGCGATTTTGCTGATCCTGTCCGTGGGAGATTCACCATCGAGGTACCTGCCCAGACCAGCGGTCGCTATGTGCGTGTCGTTCAATCCGGCGTAGGAATCCTCGCACTCAATGAGCTACAGGTATTGCAGACGCCGCAAATCGTGGTTGGTACAAACTTTGTAGGAACCATTGATGACCTCCGTGTCTATCGGCGACCGCTGTCAACAAGTGATGTGCAGCGAATGCAGGCGATGCGATGGCGCACCAGTACGCTCACACCGCGTATCGATGGGTACAGTTGGGAAGCACCGCAGCTGACCAATGTTGAGTTCACTGCCGGTGTACAGAGCTTTACTGCGGACAACAACCAAAATACCCAAGCAGCGTATGGAGAACACATCCTGTGGACCGGTAACATCGATACGCTGTCACCACGTATGCAACAGACGTTGTCGAGCACGGGCGCATACACCGTTACCATCGAAGATCGAAATCTCAATCCCGCGCAGCTGATGACTCCCTGTGGTTCGCGTCTCAACCGGGTCACTGCTGGTTCAGCGTCGCTGTGGACACGCACGCGTGAGAGTGTCATTGATGGAACAATCCAGTCCCAGACCCGACTCACCGGCACCTGTACCTTGAGTGACATCCCAGAAGTCATCCAGCAGACTACCGCCACGGTCTCTGCGACCCTAGCCCTCGATTATGGCACGTCGTACACGTATGTCGGCAATACCAATGCACTCGATATCTATGACATCAACAAAACTGCGTCACCAAAAGTCGGAACTGCTGTGGTGACCGGTTCTGTGAAGGCACTCCATGTCAACGCCGCGAATACCAAGCTCTATGCGCTCAGCAAATCGGCGACCCAAGCCATTCTGGCGATATTTGATATCAGCCGCGATCCACTCAATCCAAGCAAACTCGGCGAGTTGAGTATTCCACAAGATGCGGCACTGCAGTTCTTGGATTTTGCAATTACGACAAACGGCAACGACGATACATTTGTGTTGTTGTTGGACAGCGCTTCTCCACAACAGATAACGCTGGTGAGTGTGACCAATCCACGCATGCCCACCCAAATCGGCGCTTCAAGTTTGTCCGGCACGACAAGTTATGGAATCTCGGCCCAAAACGACATTGTTGCCCTTGCACAGGGCGCGTCGGGTGTTTCGATTATGCGCGTCGAATCCTCGGGTACGCTTACCTACGAGCGTGTCTACATTACCCCTGGGTACGCTCAAGCGGTCAAACTCGACCGCAATCGGCTGTTGATTTTGGACGACGACGAGCCTGTGACGGAGAGCGTTGCCCTCAGCTCGCCAAACACCCTCCGTGTCGTGCCGTTGATCGATCGTATTGATGGGCAAAGTGCTGTCCTCGTCGAAACGCTTGCAGAGTCGATGAACTACATGCACACGACCCCAATCCACAACGACGCATTCGCTGCGTACCGTGTCGTAGACATGACGACGACGCCGAATGGCGATGTCATGCTGTTGGGTGTCGACAGCGAAGTCCCTGCACTCGGCCGATTGGCAATCATGGATGTGACTGGCGCGACGCCGATCCTCAAATCAGACACGCGAGTGGACAGCGCAAACCTGAAGCGCGTCGTCACCAATCAGGCGGGTGTAATTGTCCTGGCGCAAAATCCAACCGAGACCAAACTGACGGGCTACGCAGTCTCTGACCGCGCAATCAACGCGATGAATTGTGACCGGCTACAAAACTGCACCACGGTACAACCAGCGTCGTTTACCCAACGCGCATTAGGTACGAATCCGCCGACACAATCTTCGGTGCGTATTGTGAATCCGGTGACGAGCTACACGACGACACGTCAAACCATCGTTGTTGCTGCCGAATCGGCTGTGGCTGATATCTCATCAGTCTCGCTGTGGGTCAATGGGGTGCAGAGCGGAGCAGCAGTGGTCATCACCGACACACTCCGTGCGACCGAAGCCACGTTTGTACGCGATATTCCTGCTGGCGCACATGTCCTCCAAGCGAGATTTACCGCTGGGGCCCAAACGGTGGTCAGCAATCCACTCCCGGTTACGGTCGATCTTGCTGCACCAGTGGTACGGTTGATAGATACGGTGATTGGCTCTGAGAGTGTCCTCAATGACTTCCTGGTCTTTACCATTGCGATTACCGATGAGACTGCAATCGAATCGATTCAGCTCGTCAATACACTGAGCAAAGTGGATGTTCCATTCACACTCAAGACAACCGCGAGCGGTGTCACGGTGCGAGCGCTCTACAACCGACATCCATCCGATGGCACCGCGTTGCCCATCCGCGCCGTTGTTTCGGATCGTGCAGGTCGAACGTCCATTGCCCCACTGTCCGTACTCTTTGATCGCACGCCACCGGCTGCAGTCGGATTGGCTGTCAACGCCAAAATCGCCACAAAACCGGTTGTGTTGGCACAAGGAGCGGTCATCTCGAATACCGCCGGTGCAGACCTGCATGTCGCATGGAGCTCGATAACGGACGCATCCGAAGTGCGCGTCAATCAACTCGAATACACGGTGAAAACCAGTGCTGGCACCACGGCATACACTGCCACTAACGCCATTGGGATGCCGCCGCTCGTTGGAGCACGGGTGACATTACCAATGCTCGAAGCAAGCCGTATCGATGGCAACATGCGGCTCACCGACAAAATGGGGAATAGTGCGCTTACCCCTCTCTCAACGGTCTTTGTCGATGCGCCGAATACGCCAGACTATACGATGATTGATCCGAGCGGGCCGGTCTATCGTGGATTTTTGAACAACGGTTGTGCCGTATTGGGCAAAGACGAGCGTGTCTGGGCAAAGGGGCCACAGCAGTTTGCCATGACATGGGATGCCACGTCACTGCGCTTGAACTGGCAAGGTGCAAACTGGGATATCGACGGTGACCTCTTTGTCTACCTCGACACCGTGGCTGGTGGAACAATCCAACCATATCGGCCTGCAGAGTATACGCACACAATTACTCATAGTGTCACGTTCGGGGAGTCGTTCATCACCCTTCCGGTCAATATGGCGGGCAGGCCAGCTGCGACCACATCCGTTGCCGCGTATGTCAACTCCTTCCAACGTCAGTTGCTGGCAGCGCAGCGTGGAGAACGTTCGTCAACGATCGAAGGAGCTGAGTATGTGGTGCATGTGCACGACAGCAAAAGCGTTTCGTTGCTCCGCTGGGACGGAACGGCGTGGGTTGATACCAACCGTAGCTTGAACTTCCGCTTCACCGTGGAAGGTGAAACGAAACACACAGATATCGTTTTGAATAAGGCCGATGTCGGCTACACCAATGGTACTCGTTTCGGCGCTGTTGCAGTTGCAACTGCCGAGGACGCTCTCCTGCCATGGAGCACGTTCCCGACCACCAATCCGATTCAAAGCGAACAAGGCAATCAGAAAATCCTCGTGACACCGCTGTTGAACGGTTATGCATGGCCCGCGTTGAATGCCGGAATCTGCGCCAAGACCGCAACCGGGAATCCCGATGCAACTACCTTCAGTGCGACGCTGAGCAGCACACCAGCAGGTATCACAAAGCGTGCCATCGGTGATTCGTTTGCAAATTCTGATCCTGATGCAATCGGCGAAATCATCGCGCAGACGAGTGCGCTCTGTGCTGCCATCCCGAATGATGGCTGGTGTCAAACCGTCAACATGTTCCAAAACAGCACAGCCGCCGGGACGTCGTTGATCGATGGACTTTCCAATGAACTCACACAGCAGCAAATCGCGAACGTCGGACCAAATTCAACGGTTGCCTACACCCTGAGATTGCAGAACAACACGAGTGTAGCAACCAAACCATTGTTTGCCCTTGTGCAGACGTATGGCGGTATATGGTTGACGGATCCGAATTCTGCAGCAACGCAGCCAGTAAGTGTTGTGAACGGCGGTATCTACGACTACCATGCAGTGCCTGGAAGCGGTAAACGCGACTATGTGGTGCTTGCCATACAGTCTATCCCTGCACGAACAACACGGACGTTTGTCATCAACACAGTAATTGATCCGAACAAAGTACAACCGAGTAGCGTCGATCGCGAAATCACCAAGAATTTCGCCAAAATCGAAATTCGCCTGACCGATACCGGATCAGCTGCCGGCATAACGAACAGTCGCACCCTCGAATGGCTCAATGCAGCAGTCCGAGTCGATAGTTCGGCTCCGATTGAAGTCATTCCGACTGCGGAACAAAGCACGCGGACCAATGGAACCACCGTGACTGCGTTGAGCGGCAAGAGTAGTGACGATTCTGCGTCACAAGTGCAGGTCCAGCACTCGTCGGTAGATGTCCGGATTGTCTATAATCCGAGCTGGAATGTTGTGCCAAGTTCAACCCCACTCGGAGGGACGCTCCAGAATTGTGGAGCAGTTGTCGCAGGGCAATGGAACTGTCGATTTGTGAGCCCTGCACCCAAAGAAATGATTGCGTATCGGGTCCGTGGTATCGATCGCTATAACCAAGTCGGTACGTGGAGCTCCTGGTTCTATGTCATTCCGAATTACTTTGCACCTAGTTTTGCGTTCGATGCTGCGACGCAAAATATGGTGAACGCGGGACTCTACGGCGCTGCTTCGAAATTCTCGGGGACGTTGGAGGACCCGGATTCTGTTGCACTGATGCAAATCTGTAACCAAACAAACAGAACATGCAGTATTGCCGCACCGAGCTATCCCGCTACCGTAGCAGTCAATGCAGTCGAGAACACCACCAGCACCCTGGTTGATGCGCAACCATGTTCGACACTAGACTTGGCGGAGTACACCAGTATTCCTTTGGATAGTCAGGCCGCTTACAACATGCGGGTGAGCACGTTGACGGTTGATGTAACTGCCACCTCGAGCCGTACAGATCAATTGAACATGATGCTCTTGTCCCCGTCTGGCATCATTGTTCCATTACTGTCCTCGGCACGCAGTCAGATGAATAACTTGCGCGTACGCTTTTCGGATAATGCATCCAAGGGGACGACAGAGTTGCCGAGCACAACGCTCATCAACGGTCCGCTTACCGCAACAAGACCTGATCAGGCGCTGAGTGCGGTGAGCGGGGAGTCGGTTGCCGGTATATGGACACTCTTGGCGTGCGATCGTGTAGCAGATGATACCAACAGTACGATAACTTCAGTCAAGCTCAATTTCACCAGCGTGACACAAAACCCGATGTCGGGCGCTAACTGGCAGATCTCTGCAGAAGGTTTGAGCAATATCGACAACGAACGGCACGAGTTCATTGCCTACGGACAAGACCAAGGCGGCTTGCGCTCTCCGTACCGTACCTTCTTCCTCAATGTCGATACGGTTGCACCATCGCTTGTTGTCAACCAGCTCGCCACACAGATACTCCCCGGACAAAACACGCAAGTGTTCGATGGCACCGTGGCGGATGGCTCGCTCATCACCAGCATGCGTGCAGACATCTATTCTCGGACCTCACTCATCAAGACTGTGACCATTGTCCCGAGTATGACGCCGAGCCCCGAGGCCGGACGATTGCGCTTTATACACGGCAGAGCAGCAAATACCTACACGTGGAGCATGCCCTTCACCGCAAGTGATATGCCAACGGGCTCCTATTCTGTGGTGTTGAGTGCCACAGATCAAGCCGGCAACAGGCAGACATCCGCCGCATATACAATGCAGGTCCCAGCGATGACCGCGCCTACTCTCTCACGCATTACACAAGGATTTAGTCAAACAGTAGGGACAACGGCTCTCGAATTCAATCTCGACACAGGCAAAGATGTTAGCTCGATTGAAGCACAATTCTCCATAGATTCGGATGTAACGGTTCCCCTCAGTACGACGACATTGCTGCTTCGTAAAGCAGATGGCAGCGCAGATGCGTTGGCGGCATCAATCCCAGCAGCGGCGCAGAATCAACGATTCACACAGCTCGAGATGAACGATGGTGCAGCGGTTGGACTCTTGCCGAGCGGAACGTTGATGAACTGGAACACCGGGAACACCTCTACCCTAGTTCTGCCCAGCTCGATTACGAATGTCAAGCAAATCGCTCTCGATGACTCAGGGAAGCTTTTGACGTTATCTTCAACGGGGGTCATTACAGCCTACAGTTCTGGTTCTGTCAGTGGCGTGGTGCTCGATGGAGCTGCGACCCAGATTGCAGCTGGCAAGAACCACTACCTGGCAGTGCTTCGTTCTGGCAAAACAGTGACCTGGGGGAATAGCAGTAACGGCGAATCAACAATCCCGCCGGAAGCCCAATATCACTTGACGCAAATTGGTGCGGGAGATGGATTTAGTGTCGGTCTGACGGCAAATGGCGGAGTTGTCGCATGGGGCAAAAACACTGCCAATCAAGCATCCGTCCCAAACAGTGCGACTGCGAACATCACGCAGATTGCAGTCGGTACCGCACATACCCTCGCGCTTACCCAATCCGGCACGGTCATTGCTTGGGGTGACAACACGGCGGGCCAGACAACGATACCGTCTACTGCAGTGAATGTCATTGCCGTCTTTGCCAATGCGAACGCGAGTGCGGCGATCACCAAGGCCGGTGAACTGATTGTCTGGGGCTCGCATCAGTTGAGCGATGCGTGTTGTAGTGGCGCAACGCAGGTTGCACTCAACAGCACCCAGATGCTCGTCAATCTGCATACGTCGCTCACTACCTACACCGCGACGTTCGAAGCGGCCCAAAATCCGAGCACGAGAGTCATGCAACTCGAGGGACTGATGCCCGGTCGGAGGTATCGCTATCGCATCACAGTGCAAAATAGCACAGGATCCAATAGCTACACCGGTATTCTGACGACTGCAACAATGCCGAGCCGGGTCTACACACCCCACATACTCACCCTGGATTCGAACAGTGCGACGTCACGAGAGAAATAAGGGAGCTGACATGAAGATTCAACACATATTCTCCGTCGTGTCTGTAGTCGTGTATCTTTCATGGTTCCTCAGTTCCACAGGGATTGCGAATGCAGATCCCCGTGTTGCCACGACTACACCAGCAAGCAGCAACACACCGGTTCCGATAAATCCGCAAATATCGAAGCCGTCCAATATCTATGTGCCGCCTTGTACGGATGATAATGGGTATATTTGCACCAACACACCAACAAGATCCAATACACCCACCATCACGAACACCCCGACTATCACCAAGACATTTCTGCCCACACCGACGCTGTTGCTCCCAACCGCAGCACGTGTGCAGCGTGTGGACGGCGGTTCGGTCGACACCACCCCGGGATATTACCCATATCGACTGGCAGAAATCCCAGAACAAGGGTATGGCGATGTTGTACAGATTGTGCTCGGTCCTCATCATGCACTCGGTGTAAAGCGCTCGGGGATGGTGTTCGGCTGGGGGACAAATATCAAAGGCGAATTGTATGTACCGGCAGCCGCACGATCTGATGTCGTTCAGGTAGCAGTCGGAAAGGATTTCAGTGTTGCCCTCAAAAACACCGGCACTGTGGTGTTTTGGGGAGATAAATCTGTTATCCCGTCATCGACTGACACGAGTATTCCAACTGACGTGGTCATGATTGCAGCGGGCGATCAACATGCGCTGCTCTTGCGGGCAAATGGCACCGTGGTGGTCGTTGGTGCAATAGCACAAAAAGCCATCCCGCCTGCACTGAGCACCAAGACGGTCGTCGGTATTGCAGCAGGTGCGAGCAGTTCGATGGCACTGACTTCGGATGGAACGACGTACATCTGGGGTCGCGCACAGACCATTCCAAGTTTGGCGGGTACAAGTATCCGCAAAATCTGGGCGAGTGGCCAACTCTTTGCAGCGCTCCGGCGTGACGGACGCGTCGTGGTGTTTGGAAGCTCCTCTGCACTAAATGCAGGCAGCTTTGTCGAATCCGAACCAGGATGTCCGTGTGCGGTTATTGGCGGAATGACGAATCTTGTGGAATTTCAAGTCGCTCGTTGGGGTGCGTTGCTACGCACACAAAACACTGCCACCTATGCGTACACCTATCGAAGCCTTTCTGCGGGACCCCCGACAGTTCCCGATTACACCAAGGGATTTGCGTACCATCCGAGCCTTGCAAACGGACTTTTGATTGTCGATGACATAGGTGTAGGTGTGGTCACTCCGACAGCTTCACTGACTCCTACACCAGAGGTCCTCCTGGGCATTCGTTCCGCGCAAGAAAAAAAGCTGACCGGCAGGGTGTGGCCCATCGGCGGGGCATATTCTTTATTGCGGTTTCCTGAAAATATGTCCTGTGATATATACACGTGCGCGCAACTCGCGCGGCAAGTCGTCGCGGGTCCTGATTATGCAGCGATTTTAAAAGATGACCACAGTGTGCTTGCTTGGCCGCAACCTGGAACAACGTATCTGTATGGACAAATGACCATCCCTGCGGCATTGCAAAGCCCGTTCACCGTCGACGATCCACTGCGTGTGGTTGCGCTCGCTGCGGGCGGTACCCATATGCTGGCGTTGCGTGCAAACGGGACGGTTGTAGCCTGGGGTAACAATGCGCATGGGCAGACAACCATTCCGGCAGGATTAAGCGGAGTCGTGCACATCGCAGCAGGGGCGCGACATTCGGTAGCCCTCCTCAATACGGGTCGCGTTGTCGCCTGGGGTGACAACAGTTCTGGCCAACGGAATGTGCCTAACGCCGCGAATGTGGTGAATGTCAGTGCAGGTGCGTTTCACACCATTGCATTGCGTTCGAATGGGACGGTATTCGGCTGGGGACAAAATTTGGATGGCCAACTGAATCTTCCTTCGACTGCAAATTTCGTCGATATCGCAGCCAACGATGGGAACTCCGTCCTACTGGATGCGAATGGCACTGTATCTGTCTATGGCGACGCTCAATATGGTCAGACGACGGTTCCCGATGGTCAATATACACAGATTGCAGCGGGCGGCAAAACGATTATTGCGGTCAACAAAGCGGGCTATCCCGTCGGTTGGGGACTTTCTGTAGCAGACAACATTAACTTTCGTTTTGGCTGGGGACTTGCTGCATCCGCCGACCCCGAATTTGAGTATTGGTACAGTTTTAGTACTATGACCGTCCCACCGGCTATTTCGGGGATGGCATTGGGGAACAACTTTAGTATCGTGTTGTGGGACAGTAATCACTACAACGGTGGTGCCCTCAGGTTCAATGCGACGTCTACACCCACTCGTACGAATCTACCGACGCCGACGCCGACGAGGACTCTCGTAGTTCCAACTGCACAACCGTTTGTCGCGAGAAGTATTACCTATGAAATCTCGAACGTATTGACACAATCTGAAGGTGCACGCTCGTTTGTCGCACGCGGTCAGGGGTCACTGAGAGCGTTCGTAGACGACACCGGGAGGATGACGCTCGACGGTGATGCTCAATGTGATTGGGGCCAAATATGTGGTCCTTCACCGTTTGTTTTTGAAACCTGGGGGGGGACATTTATGTGTACTCCTCCCGACTCGTGGTATGGAAATGTCAAGGAAGTCAAGTTTTCGCAAACAGCAGGCTTTATGTTGAAGCGCGACCACTCCTTGTGGGTCTGGGATACATGTCCATACACCTACAACACACTTCATCAGAATTCTGCCCCTCGACACATCATCCCAACGGAATTTATGAATAACGTCAAAGCATTCGAAGTCGATCAAACACCCAAAATTAATAATTTGGGTTCGACCACCGAAATTAATATGATTATACTGCGTCACGACAATGCGCTGTGGTCGAATAAATGCGTATTGCCGACCTTCACAAAGACAATCCGCGATGTGGCGGTCACCGACACGCTTTGTGCGGTACTTTTTGAAGATGGGTCGGTATGGACCAGCGACCCGTCAATCGCTGTACCGGCATCGTATCCCCCACTCGTTGATATCGGCTTAGGTGCGAGGTCCGCACATGATAGCAACTATACTTTGGTAACTGACTACGTGTATGGTATTGGAGTAACACAATCTGGAGAAGTCGTTGGCTGGGGCACATCCAAAAAGCCTGACGAGGTGCTCGACATCCCAATCGATGCGCGATCCAAGGTCATTGACATTACCGTATCGCAGACCCAGAATGTTGCCCTTCGCTCTGATGGGAGAGTGGTAATCTGGGGCTCTCCCTATGGAACCGGTAGTTCGCCCCTGTGGGATCCAATCAATGGCCTAAGAAGCGCTTCTTGGGTGAATATTGGCTATGGTGGATCCATACAGGTTCTCGCAGACGACCCCATCCATATATTCCCCACTGCCACATTGGGGTTAGGAGTGATGCCGACGAGCATCCCACGCGGCACGAACGTGCGGGTCAATGATAACCTCGTTGGTGCATACACCTTTGATTCTGTACCGCAGATGACACAATTTCAATTCACCCGTACGAACGGTGTGACTGCCGGCTGCCGTACTCCATTCTGTCCCGAAGCCGTATATGAACGCGATCAATACGGTTCCATTCCGTTCCTTGCGCTCAAATTCCGCGAGGCCAAAGGTGACGAACTCACAAGTACTGAACCAGTGAATCTGAGCGGCAATTTTACCATCGCAGTACAGATGCGTCGTGATCGACCATACCACCATGATGTCGGGGTGAGTGCGGGGTTGCCGGGGCAAGTGCGGCGTTATCTGGTGATTGGTGTTGACCGAGAAAATCGTCCGTACTGTAGTTTCTATGGGGATGATTTGCGTGGGAGTCCGCTGACGCTTGCACGTGAAGTCAACATCCATAGCTACTCGTGTTCGTACAACAGCACAACGAGAGAACGCGTTCTCATGCGTGATGGGCAAGTCATTGCCAAAGACATTGTTTCTGGCGGCTTCAGCGCACCGAATTCCCCATTGGTGATCGGTCGCAGAGCAGATACGATGGCTGGTCTTGATGGGGTCATTGCGTCGGTGCGCTTTTGGCCGAGTGTCGTGCAGACAGATAACCGCCTTACAGACCCGCTGATGCCCGCTGCAATCCAGTTCCCAGGGATTCTGCCAGGTCAACAGCCAGTTGTTTGTTCATCAAAGGACGGTTGTCCGAACATCGTCCCCGAAGGTGAAGATGCACACGACGGCGGGTATGTAAATTTTGCCAGAGGGAATGGACTCAATCTTGCGATGCCGACAAATACGAACGCATTTACGGTCTCACTCTGGATGAACATCGTTGAGAACAGAGAGATATTTACAACATTAAATGGCCTCATCGCGTCGCGTTATAACGCCGATGGTTCGGGCTTCGAGATGCGCATGAGTGAAGGGAATATGTGGTGCGGTAAGAAACTTGCATCAGCGGGACCTGTGCAGTACGAAGGGAAGGCAATGATAGATAATTTTGATATCCTTCCTGGTTGGCATATGTATAGCTGTATTGTCTATCCAGACGGAACGATGGCCATTGCGATGGACGGCCAGGTTATAGAGGATGTTGGGGTTACCCCTGGAAGCTACGGCCCTTCATTGGTCATTGGGCAAGTTCCAGGGATGTCCGCTCCAGACTGCACATACTTTTCATTTTGTCATTGGCTCACGTATCCAATAGATGATGTCTATGTCTACCAGGAAGCGCTGTCTCCGCAAAAACTAGCAGCGTTGTACCGCGAAACAGCACGACTCGTTCCTCTCCCAACCGAGACGCCCGACCCACTGCGTTCTGCCACCCCGACGCAGATACGGACTGCTACCGCAACATTTAGCCCATCACCAACCCAATTCACGCGTACGCGCATACCTGCGACACTGACCATTACGGTCCCACCAACCCAGACGAGCACACGGACATTAACGTTGACACGGACGAACACCATAACCCGGACCTTCACGCGGACCACCACACCATCACCGACGATTACCCCGACACGGCCGACTTCGACGGTCTACCTCAGCCCGACGAGAAGCATGACGCGGACACGCACTGCGCTCGCAATCACACGGACGTGGATGGCACGCCGCTCACCGACGTTCGCGGTACAAACGATGACCGCTGCTGCACGCTCCGAGAACCAGACTGCGACGGCGCTACGACTCACACAGACTGCGGTCGTCGTCGGCACCCCGACCAACACCGCCACGGCATACCCCGTACCGAGTACAGAGACGCCGTTGCCGACCGGGTACCCAACGCCGTAACTCCCACTTGATTTCACCCCCTCACATCTGTTGATGTGAGGGGGTGTTTTGTGTGTGCGGCGTGACACACAATGCCCGTATACAAGAACAGAATCTTGAGTGTGGCACGTTCATAACACAACCCATACCAGCTGTTGGTGTATCAGATGGCAAATGATTGTACCGAGCGGAGAATCATCGGCATCATGGACGGTGCCAAGCACTCCGGCGATAGAGGTGAGTACCACATCACAAAACAACACCCCCGCACCTGGAATTGCAGGGGTGTTGTGAAAGTTTTGTGAACCAAAGAGGAGTTACTCCTGCAGAATCCACTTCGTGTACAGTGTCGTCAGGCTGCATTTGCACGCTGTCTCTGCCGCGCTGCGGAATGCCGTGCCGTCGACGATGCGGTACTTGCTCGCAGTGAAGTAGTTTTTTAGCGCCGTGAAGAACGCCTTTTCACCGATTTGCAGGCGCACTGCGTGGATGTACAGTGCTGCTTTGCTGTATACCAGCGTGCTGTATTGGTCGTCGGTCATGGTACTCATCGGCTGATCAACGATGTCGTCGTTGCCCGCTGCTCGCAACGCTGCCAGGTCTTCCTTCCAGTAGCTGATGGTGCCCGCTGCGTCGGTTGGTCGTTTGCGTGCTTGATGATAGATAAGCTCGGTGTAGTTGGTCAGGCCTTCATCCACAAAAGCATCGCGTTGGACGTCGTTGCCGATGATATTGTAGAACCACTGATGGCCCACTTCGTGGACAATCAGGGGTTCGAAGTTCGGATTGTTGGTGTACTGATCTTGTTCGATGAGGACGAATCCGGGGAATTCTATGCCCCAGAAATCCCCTGCGTCGACACTGATAATGTCGAGTTCCTTGTAAGGATATTGACCGATGGTTGTATTGAATATAGGCAGCGCAGCAACAGCAGCTGCGAGTGCGCTCGTAGTCACCGCTGCACGTGACGCAGGTCCATAGACGTTGATGGTGGTACCACTGACGGTTTGCGATTTTTTGCTGAGCTTGGTCAATGCAAACGCAAAATCACGTTGCAGACCACTGTAGATTTGTACGGTCTGGGTGTCACGGGTCTTTATCGTTGTCGTGGTAGAGCCTGTCGAGACGAAGGTATACCCAGTGAGTGGGCCGGTCAGCCGTACATCATACAACGACATCTCGTTCGTAACGATGTCTCCCTTCGAATCAGGAATCGCAGTGTCCCACACCCCGCCGCGCAGGAACGCGACCATGGGGTATGCGTACGGCAGCGAGAGGGTCGTGCCATCAGACACCATGGTCCCAAAAAGATTCGTGTCGGTGTTGGTCGGGGCTGTCGTGGTGAATCCCATTTGGATTGAGACACTTTTGCCCGCTGCTAACGGGGTGGCGAGGGGGATCGACAGGAAAAATCGCTGCGGACCATACGAAGGTGTCGCTGCAGTGCCGTTGACACGGACGTTGTTGACTGTCGTGAGCCCTCCGACATCCGTCAGATTCGCATACAACCGCATCCCAATCGAGGTCAATGTAGACGCGGTGCGATTGGTGTAGACCAGTGTTTGGGTCGCACTCAATGTACGTGTTGTGGGATTAACGGTGCCCACAATGGTGTAGTGTGGTGCCGTATTGGACGTTTGTATGTCGTTGACAGCACTGGTATGCATCGCAGCACGCTGGTTGGTGACCTGACCACTCGTCAACGTACTTGCGCGTGCAGCAGACTCAGTGCATGCGAAGATTCCCAACGCAATCAAACATGCGCTGGCGAAGCGCTGCATCGTACCTGTGTTACTACGTCTATTCAGCACAGCGGTATCCGTTCTGTTCCAATGCGTCCGAAAGCAGTCGCAACGCTTTTGGTCCCATTCCGTGGAGTGTGGCGAGGGATTGACGCGATGCGCACGCGAGTTGGTCTACGTGTGTGTAGCCGGCATCGATCAACGCCCGTCGAGCAGGCGCACTGATTCCCAATGCGCGCCAGCCCCCGTCGACTGCTGCATATGCATCCAGATCGACCAAACCCGCAGTAACCGGACAGATACGAGTTGTCTTCGCTGTCATGCGCGCTCATCCATCAATAGCGGCGCTGGACTCATCATCGCTGTGGTCTTTGGTGTCTTTGACCGCACCGAGTCGACCTACCACACCGAACCAAATGGCTACTGATTGACCCACCAGGACTGCAAACAGGATCGTCCCGATGCCGTATTTGCCGCCCAAAACAATCCCGATGACACACACCGTTACCTCGAGTGCAGTCGTGATCCGGCTGACTGGCTGCCCAGTGATGCGGTGCAACGCGGCCATCAGCCCCTGGCGTGGCCCCGCCCCAAGCCCGCAGGTGATGTAGAGCGCCGAACCGAGTCCAATTGACATAATACCCAAAAACAAAAAGATGACGCCGGTGACATACGATGTGACCTCGTCAGAACCGACTGCAGGTGCATTGAGCGGGATGAAGCTCCGGCAGACGCCCATGGCCCAGGCGACCACGATGGTGTTTGCGATGGGACCTATGCCGAACTTCTCGCGCAGCGGGATCCACAGCAACACAACCGCGAGGCTGATGCCGAATGTGGCCCATTCAATCGAATACCCGGTTATTTTGCTCAATCCGCCGGCAAAAACCGCCCAGGGTGAGTTCCCTAAATTTGATTGGATGAAGAACGCTTCACCGAGACCAAACAGAAAAAGGCCGCCGATGAGTATGAAAAAACGTGGAATGGTCAATTCCCAGCGTGATGTGGCAGTCCACGTCGTGGTCGGGATGGTCCGTGAAGGGCGAAAAAAGTTCATTGCATTCCTTAAAAACGGTGATGCAACATTATATAGCAGTAAAAGGAGAATTATGAATTATGAATGAGGAATTATGAATTGCGTCGAATGACGAGCATGGTGACATCATCATAAATACGGCCGTCGCTGAACGCAGCAATATC
>CAIPUQ010000595.1 GCA_903868295.1 uncultured Roseiflexaceae bacterium | reverse complement strand
GCATCGCGGATAACCCCGTGCTTGATGGCCTCGGCCCAACCGGCAGCGAGTTCGCGTTGGGGCAGTGTTTTGAGGAGCGATACATCGGCGTAGACGAGGCGTGGTTGGTGGAATGCGCCGATCATGTTTTTGCCGAGAGCATGGTTAATACCAGTCTTGCCGCCCACCGCACTGTCGACCATGGCAAGGAGCGTTGTGGGCATTTGCACGAGTGCGACACCACGCAACATGGTTGCGGCTGCATAGCCTGCGACATCACCGATGACCCCGCCCCCGAAGGCCACCACGATATCGCGGCGCTCGACGCGGTGCTCGAGTAGATGATCGTAGATGCGCATCAGGGTATGCATATCCTTCGAACCCTCGCCTCCTGGGATGAGCAGGAGCGACGTGCCCTCGCCAAAGGACTGTACAAGTGCTTGGGCAGGGACAGCCATTTGGGCGTCGGCAATGATGTGGACACGACCACGCAGACCGACCTCGTGCATGGCGGCGGGCAGTTCACGCCAGATATCTGACGCAACGATGACGGGATAGCCCGTCCCTACGGTTACACGCAATGTATCATTCATGCCAATTCACTTGTTGATTGATCGAGATGAGGAGGCAGGAGCATGGCAATGCGCACGGCCACTGCATTAGCGTGGATCCCATCGGTGAGCATGTGCAAATCGGCAATCCCGCGGTACAACGACGCACGCTTTTGGCGCATGTGCTCGAGACGCTCATAGGGATTGTCGCCCTGCAGGAGCGGGCGCGGTTGCCGGTGGCCGGCGATCCGGGTCAAGATGGCACTCGTGGTGGCATCGAGCCACACGACAAACGCACTTGAACGGATACGTGCGGTGTTTTCGGGGACGGTGACAATGCCGCCGCCGGTGGCTATTACGGCCGGCGATTTGGCCAGTACCGCAGACAACACCGCGCTTTCACGCAGGCGGAAGGCAGCTTCGCCCTCGCTGGCAAATATGTCAGCAGCACTCCGGCCGGCCTCGGCTTCGATGATGGCATCGGTGTCGTAGAGTGGCAGGTTGAGTCGGTTCGCGAGATATCTGCCCACGGTCGACTTGCCGGACCCACTCAGGCCGACCAAGACGACGTTGTTGATGATGCGCTCGTGTTCCGCCATGCAGCACTGCTCCCTGTTATTGGTCTATTTTACACGGTGGCGCACCGATACTCAACCATGTAGAAAAATCGCCGACGGGACACGCATGCGTTTGTCTGCGAACGCATCCATTGGGGAACAACACGCCGGTACAGCAGACAAATCAGCGTGCTATAATTCCGCCATCCCGATTACTCCAGGAGGACGGTATGACCCAGCGCACATTACGTGCAGGCATTGTTGGTTGCGGCACCATCAGTAGCATCTATCTGAAAAACGCAGCGCGGTTTGTCGACTTCGATATTGTTGCGTGCGCTGACATTGATTACGACCGTGCACAAGCACGTGCCGCCGAGTACAACATCCGCGCTGCACGCGTCGACGAACTATTGGCTGCTGATGACATCGATATCGTGATTAACTTGACCATCCCGGCGGCTCATGCGTCGGTCGCGTTCCAAGCAGTCGCAGCAGGCAAGCATGTGTACAACGAAAAACCACTGACCATCAGCCTCGAGGATGGTCGTGCGTTGGTCGCTGCGGCAGCCGCCAAGGGCGTGCGCGTGGGCGGTGCTCCCGATACGTTCCTCGGCGGCGGCATCCAAACGTGCCGCAAACTCATCGATGATGGTTGGATCGGCACGCCTGTGGCGGCCAGCGGGTACATGCTGTGCCCCGGGCACGAACACTGGCATCCTGCACCAGACTTCTACTACCAGGTCGGTGGCGGACCTATGTTCGACATGGGACCGTACTATTTGACTGCGCTGATTACGTTGCTCGGGCCGGTCATGCAGGTAACCGGGTCGACGCGCATGACGCATCCTACCCGCACGATTACCAGCAAACCCCAATACGGCAAAGTCATCAATGTCGAAGTGCCGACGCATGTGGTCGGTGTGCTCGACTTTGCAAGTGGTCCGATTGCCACGCTGGTGACGAGTTTCGATGTGCACTTCCATCACATGCCCAACCTCGAAATCTACGGCACGCAGGGCAGTCTGATGGTCCCCGACCCCAATACGTTCGGTGGCCCAGTCAAAATCCGGCGCATCGGCGAATCCGAGTGGCGCGACGTGCCACTGACCCACGGGTATGCAGACAACAGCCGCGGCATCGGCGTCGCAGACATGGCACATGCCATCGCCCACAATCTGCCGCACCGCGCCTCGGGGGAACTGACGTTGCACGTCCTCGAGTTGATGCACGCCATTCACACGGCAGCCACCGAGCGACGGCATGTTCAAACCATCAATGGATGCGAGCGCCCCGATGCGCTCCGCCTCAATTTGCTCCCCGGCACCATCGGGTAGCATCACAACGCGCCACGGGTTTCTTTTGTGTACGCAAAGGAGGCTATCATGGTCCAGATACAACTCTTGATTGTTCATACACAACCCTTGATTGTCGCCGGGATCCATGCGCTCGTGGCGCATCTCCACCACTGGCAGGTGGTGGGTCAGACCACACAGGCATTTGATGCCTTGCGATTCGTGCAGAATCACGCAGTCGATGTGGTGTTGACCGAGCAGCGGCTGCCCGGATTGAGTGGCGTCGCCTTGTGTGCGGCGCTCCGCAAACACGACGCGGACGTATCGCTGGGGATCATTGGTGATTTGTCTGCAGCCGAAGAGACCATTGCCCTCGCCCATGGCGTGGGCATTTTCCTTACCCCGCAGGTAACCCAACGCGATCTCGGTGTGCTGGCGCATCGACTCCGGCATCACACCGCCCGGCGCGCTTTGTTTTATCATGCCCCGACCCAATGCGAGGCACTCTCGTCAGGCGCAAAACATATCACGCAACGGACCGTAGCACACCACGAACATTTGCTGAGCAATCGCGAACGCGATGTCATCGTTTTGCTCAGCCATGGGGCAAACAACGTGCAGATAGCGGCAGCACTGACCATTAGTGTGCACACGGTCAAACAACATATCAGCAGTGCTATGCGCAAATGTGGCATCCATACGCGTCACGAACTGGTACGTTTTGCTGCGCGGCAGGGCTGGCTTACGTAGAAAACGCACCACGACACGTGGTGCGTCTCTTTTGTTCGGTTCTATCCCGTGCGTCTAGAGTTTAGTGATGCCCATGCCAACCAGAAAATCATTGGTGAATTTTTCGCTGGGGTCATAGCGCCCCATCAGACGTTGAAAATCCTGCATACGTGGGTACGTCTCGCGCACGCGATCGGGATGCATGGTGAACAACTTGCCCCAGTGCGGACGCACACCGTACGGTGCCAGCAGTCCTTCGATGGTCGGCAACAGGCGCTGAACGTCGGCCCATTGGTTCTTCCAGGTGAAGTGAATCGCCACAGAATCGCGTTGGTACTGACCGCTCAACCAAAGGTCGTCGCGCGCAATCGTCCGGATTTCGCTGACGTGGAGCAACCGGGCGATGTCGTGTTGGATGTTGGCTAATGCACGCAGTGCAGAGACTGCATCCTGATGGCCGACATAGTACTCGGTCTGGAGTTCATCGCCGCTACTCGGGGTGAACTCCATTTTGAAGTGGGGCAAGCGCATGTGCCATGGGCCAAAAATCCCTAATTGGTCCGTACACGGGGCTGCATCGAGGGTCGCAATGGGGTGGTACGGGCGGGTTGCACGCGTCGCACCGTAGAACAGTGCCGGCAACGCGTCGACCTCGCCGGTGATACTTTTGCGCCATATCTGATCGATGGTGTCGTCGGTCCAGCGGGTAAACATACTCACACTGTAGCTCGATCCCATGATTTCGGAGAAATGCTCCATGGCAGTGTCGAACGGCACATCCACATACACGTCTTGCCGGACTTCAAAGGTCGGTATCAGCGCCAAGGTGAGGTGCGTGACGACTGCAAGCCCGCCCAAGTGAACGACCATGCCGGCAAACGCGTCGCCATGACTGTCTGCTGACCACTCTTGGATATCCCCGTTGGCCAACACAACGGTCATCGCCACGACAGGGGTGGCGAGATTACCCACCCGCATCCCCGACCCATGGGTACCCGTGGCGACTGCCCCAGCAACTGAAATATGCGGGAGCGATGCCATATTGGGAACGGCGTACCCCGCTCCGGCAATCTGTTGTGCAAAGGTGCCGTAGCGCATGTGCGCAGCGACCCGGGCGGTGTGCTTGTGGGTGTCGATTTCGACAGCACTCGGGAGGTGATCCAAGATGAGATGCGTTGCATGAGTGTCTGCGATGCGATTAAAGGAATGCCCCGAGCCGAGTACTTTGACGGCGGTAGCGTGTGCGACGGACTGTTGGAGTGCGCTGATGGTGTGTGGCCGCTGGACATCGGTTGCACCAAAGACCTGATTGCGTGACCAGTTTGTACGCATCGCATGCTCACTTTCGCTGATGGCCGTCGGGTGCAGTCATCTTAGCGTATTTCTGCGCACTATAATGCATGGAGCAGAGACTGCATGGGGAGGGTCGCGATGCGCATGGGAGTCGATACCGGCGGGACGTTTACGGATTTTGTGACCATCCAGGCAGGCACCTTGCGTATTGCAAAACGATTGAGCACGCCTTCCAACCCGGCGATTGCCCTCATCGAACAGGTTGCACGCGGTGATGCTCCCGACGTCCTCGTCCATGGGACGACCGTCGCCACCAATGCGCTGCTCGAACGGCGCGGCGCGGTGACTGCCTTAATTACCACACGCGGATTTGCCGACGTGCTCGAAATAGGCCGTGGTGACCGCCCGTCGCTCTACGACATGCATCAGACGCGACCAGACCCGTTGGTCCCGGTCGAGCGCCGCCTCGTAGTCGATGAACGAACGACCTACGACCAGCAGGTCATCACCCCGCTCGACGAAGCGCAGGTCGCGGCGCTCATCCCCATCCTCGACGCACACCAGGTGACGGCAATCGCCATCTGTTTGCTCCACAGTTATGCCAATCCAGCCCACGAACAACGCATTGCAACGATCTTGCAGGCGCACAATCCTGCGTGGCACATCAGTGTGTCGCATCGCATCATCACCGAAGCACGGGAATACGAACGAACGGTCACTGCCGTCGTCAATGCCTATGTCGCACCGGTGATGCAACGGTACTTGACGACGTTGGCCGACGGATTACCACGCGCGACAACACTGCGCATCATGGCGTCGGACGGCGGGAGCATGGGGGTCCACAGCGCAACGGCACTACCGGCGCGTACAACATTATCTGGGCCGGCGGGGGGGATTGTCGGTGCGTTCCGCGTGGCCCAAGCCGTCGGACATGCACGCTGCATAACCTTTGATATGGGCGGCACATCGACGGATGTTGCGTTGTGTGATGG
>CAIPUQ010000594.1 GCA_903868295.1 uncultured Roseiflexaceae bacterium | reverse complement strand
TGTGCCTGTAGCACCGCGCCATACCGCGTCAAACCCACCACCCCGATCAGCCGGACCGCGATAGCGTAGGCGGTGCTATCGGTCTGGGCGAGAAATCCCGCGAGCGCGTCGTCACCGTCTGCGTGCCCCCGTTCGGCCAACAGCACAGCAGTCTTGATAGCGATCATTTGATTCTCATCGGCGAGGTGCGACAGCAAGAGCTCGGGCTCGATCGGCAAGTGCTGCATGCTCAGCATGTGCAACGCGACACGCACCACGTCGTCGTGACTGTCGCGCAACGCCATGCGACACGCGCTGAGTGCCTCGTCAGCCCCCCAGCTACAGACCGCACTCAAGGCAGCAATCCGCACCTCTCGATCACGGTGGAGCATGCCTGCACGCACATCGTCGTCGGGACCACAGCCGGTACGTTGCCAGCAGACCAGTGCAGCGCGACGCACAAGAGAACTCGGCGAAAGCAAAGCCACCCGAACATCCGCGCGGATGTCCGGGTGGAGCAGCGAAGATTCGGTCAATGCATGCAAGGCAGCAATCCTGACCGTGTCGTCACTCGATTGGAGTGCTCCGGCGGCAGGATCCATCTAGCAACTCCGCACCGGTAGGTAGACGTGGCGCAACACTGCACAGCCAATCACGTGATGGTGCGGATTTGTGTAATAGTGCACACCCATAGCCCCGACCGAGTAGGCAACCATGCTTGCAATCCGATCGACACTCGTGCGCGAGGCAAGCGCCGTCTCCCACTGCGGGACTGCGTCAGACCAGAGTTCGGGGCATTCGGTCACCCGAAAAACCGGTTGTGCGAATTCGCTCAACCCCGTATCGCTCGCCCAGGCAGCGCATTGTGCCTGCGGGATAGAATGGACCCGATCAATTGCCGGATTGGCCCAGGCCCACAACCACGTGCCGTTGTCTGCGCAGTACGAACCAATCATGCTGAACGTTGCAATTGCCGTGATGACTCCGTCGCGACGATACGTCACCACGCCGTCGTCTTGCGACAACGACCAGTCACACTGCGATAACCGATAGACCCCCTCCAAAGTATTCTGGCGGCCTCGTAACCACTGCTGGTATTCGGTGAACACGTTCCCCACATGGACGGTCGTCTGTCGCATAGACACTCCTTTGTTTTGTTTCCTGTTTGTAGTATATGCATTTATTCGACCACAAATGTGCTTTTTTTCAGCGAATTATTGGAGGCATCTACGTTGTGTCGCTACACACACGACCGTGCGCGAATCACAGGTAAAATACGTGTACGATTCACCGTGCACGAGACGCCTCGATGGTTTTTGCTTCGCCGTTGTTTTTGAGCATCTACATGCCGCTCCTCTGTATCGGCTACGCGTGCGCACCACTGCGCCTGCGCAATGCGGTATTGTTGTTGGCCTGTGTGGTGTTCTATGGAGCAGGCGCAGGCGACTTCTTTTTTTTGTTGGTTGGGTTGACGCTGCTCACCGTCGTGCTCGGGCGTTTTGCGTACCAGAACCGACTGGTGAGTGCGGGTGCCATTGTGCTCAATCTTGCGCCGCTGGTGTACTACAAATACAGCACGTTTTTTGGGCATATCATCCTTGACATCCAAGGTATCGCCTACGATCCGCTCGCCAAAGGGCTGTTACCGCTCGGGATATCGTTTTATACGTTCCATGCGATTTCGTACATTGTGGATGTGTACACCGGGCGGATTGCAGCCGATCAGCGTGGCTTTCGGTATGCGCTGTATCTCTTTCTGTTCCCCCATTTGATTGCTGGTCCGATTGTGCGCTACCGCGAAATCGAGCGCCAGTTCGCGGATTCGGCACGGGCGATACGGGTCGCGAGTGTCAGTAGCGGGATGCAGATATTTTTGATTGGGCTCTCCAAAAAGCTCCTCATCGGCGACTACGCCGCCGGGATCGCCGATCGGGTCTTTGGCCAAACCGTGCCAGTGACCATGGCGACTGCGTGGATCGGCGTGTTTGCCTATACGATGCAGATTTATTTCGATTTTTCGGGGTACAGCGATATGGCGATGGGCTTGGCCAAAATGTTTGGCTTCCGGTTCCCGCGCAACTTCCGACGGCCCTATAGCGCCCAGAGCATGACTGATTTTTGGCGCCGCTGGCACATCAGCCTGTCACGCTGGCTACGAGATTATGTCTACATCCCACTCGGGGGCAATCGTCACGGGACAGCCCGCACCTACCTGAATCTCTGGTTGATTTTCTTCGTGTGTGGGTTGTGGCATGGCGCAAACTATACCTTTGTGGTCTGGGGCATCGGACACGGGATCTTGATGGTCGTCGAGCGATTGGGCTGGTGGCGGCCGCGGGGATGGTGGGGTCAACTGGCGACATTTGGCTGGGTGATGCTCTTGTGGGTGCCGTTCCGCGCCGACAGCATGGCCGCCACGCTCGATATCTGGCGTGCCATGGTAGGGCTTGGGGGTAGCCTCGCCGACCGGCATACCGTGACGTTCCTCGATCCGCAGAGCCTGCTAATCTTGACCTGCGCAGGCCTGATTACCATGATGCCGCAGCGCTGGCTGCAACACAGCAACAGCTGGTTGCACACGCACCAGATAGTGCGTGCCGGCGGGATTGCACTGCTGGCGCTGTTGGCCCTCATGCAATTGATCAGCCAGGGATTCACGCCATTCATTTATGCCAACTTCTAGCCGGTGCAGAGGATACTCGTCATGCGCATGCGACCAATCGTACACGTCATTCTGGCGCTCCTGTGTGTCGTTGTCACGCTGAGTTGGGCGGTCGTGTCACTGCAGGCAACGGGGCAACGCAGTGTGCCGGTCGAAGCGCTGACCCGCGTGGTCAACAAGTACATCACTGCGATAGATACCACGCCACGGGGGATTCGCTATCGCTGGGTCCCGAGTGATGT
>CAIPUQ010000593.1 GCA_903868295.1 uncultured Roseiflexaceae bacterium | reverse complement strand
TGCATGATAATCCTCAGGGTACTATTTCGGCATGTTCACTGCGTGTCGCCGAAGCATGGGCTGGATGCCAGAGTACAAAAACGGTCAGTGACGCGTTGATTGCATCTGTGCACGTGCTCACGCTGTTCGTTCGTTTGCGGTATGCATTGTACATGGAATACCTATAAGGTGTGCCTACAAAAACAAAAAATCAAAAATATTATACATAAATAAAGAAAACGTACGTGCAGCACAATTTGAATCTGATGAAAAACTTGGCTTTGCAACAGGAAAAATCCGAAGAATTGCAATCAAAAATCCGCAAACGATTGCCAATGGTGGCCACAGTATCCGACGCATTGCTATGGTAAGTGAACACAAATGCGAAATTAAACAGAACGGAGCGTGGCGCGTATCTGCTGATCATGCATAAAGTCGTGTTTGGCAAGGTAGGTAATCACATCGCCGACGACCCACAGCCCGTATTCGAGATGCCAACCCGTGCGTGAAAGTTGGGTCGCCGTGAATCCTTTGAAGGTCTGCAATGTCGTCTCGCGTTCGGCGGCGAGCGTGCGCAAGAGCACGGTGAGATTTGCCTGCTGATAGCCATGGCGAACGACAGCCGCGTCTTGGTCGTAGTTAATGATGGCGGGGTGGTCGAGGGTCGTCATGCGGATGATGCGGTAGCGCAACAACTGCTCGGTGTCGATAAGGTGTCCGACGATTTCGACAATCGACCATTCGGTCGGTGCGGGTTTGCGGCGAATCTGCGCGTCGCTGAGCGGGCAAACAAGCGTGCGGAGCATAGGGTGGGCATGCGACATGCTGTCGATGTTGGCGTGGAATTGCTCGATCATGGGGTTAGTCCTTTGCGTTTTGGTGATAGGCCTGGAACACAGGTTCGGCTGCGGCATTTCCGCCACAGATAATGGCAACGGGCGTTGTGTAGCGCTTGATATCGATTGCACCGCTCTGGATTGCGGCTATGCTGGCGGCGCCCGACGGTTCGACCAGCTGGTTGGACTCGGTCCACAGCCAGCGCATAGCAGTCAGCATCTGCGTATCGGTGACGAGCACAATGTGGTCGACGGCGGCGCGTGTGAGGGCCAAGGTCGTGTCGCTCACGGCCCGCGGTGATAGGGTGTCGGCGAAGGTGGTAACGCCCGGTAGGGTAGTGACGTGACCGGCCGCGACACTGACGCTCATGCTGGGCGCGCCGGTCGGCTCGACGCCGATGATAGTGGCGCTGGGGTTGCGTTGTTTGATGGCGGTGGCGACGCCGGCGATGAGTCCGCCGCCGCCGATAGCGATGATGTAGAGGTCTGCATCGGGTACATCGGCGCAGAGTTCGACCGCCATGGTACCTTGGCCGATAATCGTCTGCACCGCCTCGAACGAATGGATGTATGGGATGCCTTGGGCTGCGGCGAAGGCCATAGCGGCGACGTGGGCGTCGTCCCAGACGTCACCGTGGCGCACCACGGTCGCCCCCCAGGCTTCGACACGTGCCACGCGGTCGGCAGTGGCGCGGGCCGGCAAATATATCGTCGCCGGGCAACCCAAGCGCCACGCGGCGTATGCGAGCGCGACCCCGTGGTTGCCGCCCGAGGCCGAACAGACACCGCGGGCGCGCTCGGCAGCAGTCATCTGGAGCAGTGTGTTGAATGCGCCGCGCACTTTGAACGAACCGGTGACCTGCGTGTTTTCGAGCTTGAGCTGGAGGTTTGGATGCAGGTCGCCACGTAATTGCGGCGCCGGCAGCATGGGCGTGTGGCGGATGTACGGCGCGATGCGTTGGTGCGCCTCGTCAAAGAGATGCGGAGCAATGACGGTCATATGATGCTCGATTCTGTGTGGTTTTGGATATTATAGGTGGGATTGAAAGTGAAATGTATATCTTTGAGCGGGGTTTATTGCAATAAACCCCGCTCATTGGTTCAATCCACGGGCGAGGTGTACCTCGCCCCTGATGATGCGCCCAATAAACCTCGCTCAATATCTTCACGTAGCCGTGGCGACGGTTTGAGGCTGCGGTTTGCGGATTTGGACGGCCAAACTACTGCCAATGACGGCAGTGACCCCGGCCAACACGAACGCCAGCAGATAATCACCGCGGGCATCGTGTGCCACGCCGCCCAGCCAGGATGCAGCTGCTGCGCCGAATTGGTGCGCACAGAAAATCCAGCCGTAGACGACCGGGACATTGCGTGCGCCAAAGATCTCGTTGGTCAAGGCGACCGTCGGTGGCACGGTGGCGATATAGTCGAGACCAAACAAAATGGCAAACACCGATAAGCCGATGGGGTCGTGGACGAACGGCAAAATGAACAACGACAGTCCGCGGAACGCATAGTAGATGCTCAGCAAGCGGCGCGGATTGTAGCGATCGGTCAGGATGCCCGACCCGAGGGTGCCGACGAAGTTCATCACACCCATCAACGCCAATGCACTGGCAGCGACGGTCACCGTAAAGCCGTGTTCGACCGCGTGCGCCATGAGATGCGTGCCGATCAGCCCGTTGGA
>CAIPUQ010000592.1 GCA_903868295.1 uncultured Roseiflexaceae bacterium | reverse complement strand
CTGTTGCGTATGCCAGAGCAGTACAATTTCTTCCCAATGGCACTGCCATTTGCGCTGCCTTCGGGGTGGGCTGATGGCCATGGCATTATTCAAGCACGATCACGCTTGGCATATGCACTTAAACAACCAGGGATACCACTCGTCACGACCGTGCACCATCTGACAACGGATCCGCGTTTGAATCCGGTTAGTAGCCTGGCACAGCGCGTGTTTTATCGCCTCGTCGAATCACAATATGACGGTTGGTCTGTCAAGAAGGCCGACGCCGTTGTCTGCGTGTCGCGCTACACACAGATGATGACCGAGCAGACGTACGGCCGTACCGATACCCATCTCATCTATGACGGCATCGATACCGACGTCTTCACCCCCCACCCCGACGGTCAGTTAGCTGCGTTGCCTGCAAGCGATGCACGCATCAAATTGTTGTTTGTCGGCAACAGAACGCGCCGCAAGGGCTTTGATTTGCTCCCCAAAATCATGGATCTGTTGCCGAATGACTACGTCCTCTACTACACTGCCAGCTTTCAACAAGGTGTAGACACCCAACCACATCCGCGGATGATTCCGATAGGTACACCAGACCGCGACGGTTTGGTGGCAGCATACCGTTCTGCAGACATTATGCTGTTCCCATCGCGATTAGAGGGGTTTGGGATTGCCCCGGCAGAAGCGTTGGCGTGTGGCATCCCCGTCGTGACGACCAATGCCTCGGCATTGCCAGAGGTTGTTGACCATAACCAATCTGGAATACTTGTCGAACCCAATGATGTAGCTGGCTATGCAGATGCGGTGCGTCAACTCGGCGAAGATGCGCAACTGCGTGCACAATACGGTGCATTTGGTCGCGCCAAAGTCGTCCGTTGTTTCGGCTACGACATGCTCGGCCCTGCGTTCCTCAACCTGTATACACAGCTCATGCAACAGTAGATATTCGCAGAAAAGGCACCTCCCGATGTGGGAGGTGCCTTTTCTGTTGGTGTACGGTAGTTATTGTTTGAGGAATCCGTCGACAATCGAATTGCCGGTGCTCACGCCGCCGGGTGCTGATTGTGGCATGTACGGGGCAATTGCTTTGGCAAGCGACATCATCGGCATGGTCTGCAACCACACTTTGCCCGGTCCCTTGAGGGTGGTCAAGAACAACCCTTCACCACCGAAGAGGATGTTTTTGAACCCCTTCATCATTTCGATGTCCATTGATACCGTTGGTTCGATCATGGCCACATGTCCGGTATCCACTTTGAGAATTTGATTCGGTGCAAGTGTGTATTCGACGATTTCGCCATCGAATGCCACAAAGGCAACCCCAGGCCCGGTGATCTTCTCCATGATGAAGCCCTCACCACCAAACAGCCCAGCACCTATTTTGCGCTGCAAATGTATATCGAACGAGACGCTCTTTTCAGAGCACATGAACGCCTGTTTTTGCACAATCAACTGCTGACCAGCAGCCAGATGTACCGGGATAATCTTGCCTGGGAAGTCGGAGGCAAACGAAATCAATCCGCGGCCACCTGTTGCGCCGTATTCTGCAATAAACAGGGATTCCCCGCTGATTGCACGTTTGAACATGCCGCCCAGGCCACCATTCATGTTGGTCGTCATCGTAACGTTGCCGCTCATCCATGCCATGCCGCCACTCTGTGACACGATGGTCTCGCCTGGGTCGATTTCGCAGATGACCGCTTGCATCGTTGATCCGACGATTTTGTATTCCATCCCACCTGAACCCGTACCAGTGGTTGCTACGATCGGATCTGGGATATCAAAGCGCTGATTGGTCATGGTAAGTCCCTTTCATTAACGCGAGAAGCATCTCGTATCTGTACATCAACAGTCTGTGCACAGCAAAAGAATACGGATGATTGTTCCGTGTCCATTGTGGCGCCTGTGACGTCATTGTAGCGAGTAATTGGCTCGGTGTATAGCATAGCAACGATGCATCGTTGAACCCTAGGTTGAACTGCTGTTTGGAGAAGCCGGCATGTACGGTGCGATAGACTTTGCCAGCGACATCATCGGCATCGTTTGTAACCAGACCTTCCCTGGACCCTTCAACGTCGTCAAAAACAGACCTTCGCCGCCGAAGAGTATATTCGAGAAGCCCTTCATCATTTCGATATCCATGGACACTGTCGGTTCAATCATGGCGACATGTCCGGTATCGACTTTGAGTACTTGGCCTGGTTCGAGCGTGTATTCCACGATTTCACCATCGAATGCCACAAATGCGACGCCGGCACCGGTGATTTTTTGCATCATGAAACCCTCACCACCAAACAACCCAGCGCCTATTTTGCGTTGCAGATGGATGTCGAAGGTGACACTTTTCTCTGAACACATGAACGACTGCTTCTGGACAATGAGTTGTTGTCCCGCGGCAAGGTGTACCGGGATGATTTTGCCAGGGAAGTCAGAAGCAAACGAAATCAATCCGCGACCTGATTGAACGCCATACTCGACGACAAACAGCGATTCGCCACTTATGGCGCGTTTGAACAGACCTCCAAGGCCCCCGCTCATGTTCGTCGACATGGTGACATTGCCGCTCATCCATGCCATGCCACCACTTTGGGAGACAATCGATTCGCCGGCGTCGATTTCGCAGATGACTGCTTGCATCGTCGATCCAACGATTTTGTACTCCATCCCGCCTGTACCTTTGCCCGTTGTTGCGACAATCGGATCTGGAACATCAAACTGCTGTGCGGTCATTGGGTCTCTCCTTCACATAATCTTGCTGCACACGTAGACACAGGGAAATGACGAACGTTGTGGTATTTCCGTTGCAAAACAAAACAGGGTAGTTTCGCTTTGATTCAGACGTTTAGTGGAGTTGGTTTGCAAGGAGCGTGCGCGCCTGCTGCGCATCGAGAGCTATTTGTGCTTTGAGCGCATCGAGACCAGCGAAACGTTTTTCACCGCGGATGAACGCCACCAGCTCGACCTGCGCGTGCGCATCATAGACATCGACGGTGACGTCGAGCAAGTGTGCTTCAATACGTGGTTGTTCTCCACCAAACGTCGGACGAACGCCGATGTTGGTAACCGATTGATAGAGCACATCACGAATAGTCACCCTCGTCGCGTAGACGCCAAATTTGGGTAAGAGCAAGCGATCATCAATACTGATGTTGGCGGTGGGGAACCCGATCGTTCGTCCTCGCTTGTCCCCATGGACAACCACTCCGTGATATGTGTGCATGCGACCTAACGCCTGCGTTGCGACAGGAATGTCGCCTTGGGTGAGTGCATTTCGGATGAACGAAGCACTCGGTGGAGTTGTCTCGCCAATTTGTGGGACTTCGACGGCAGTGTACCCCAGTGATGTGCCGATTTCAGCAAGACGATGGAACGTTCCATCGCGACCGCGACCGAGTGCAAAATCCCACCCGACCCAAACGGTTTGTACTTGAATGGCACTGCAGATGTGCGTCATAAATTCTGCAGCAGTCATGGCCCGTACATCTTGGTTGAACGCGATCGTAATCACAACGTCGATTCCGCAGGCAGACATACGTTGGTAGCGTTCTTGCGGTGTCAACAACAGACCACGGTAGGTGTCCGGATGGATGAGGATATCGGGATGCGGGTCAAAGGTAACAACCACTGCTTGGTGGCCTTTGGCATGTGCCGCATCTGCCATCCGTCGCAAGAACAGCGCATGCCCTGTGTGCATACCATCAAATACCCCGACCGTCACGGTCGACGGTCCTGCAACTTCCTGTGGAGGGAATCCAGAAAACAGCATCATGATGCATCACTCCAACGGAACACTTTGGATGGATGAAGGCTCCCAGCGCGTGATTCTGCGGTGGCAATGAGCTCATGTGTAGCATCAACAACTGCGACGCGGCCAGCGGGAATCGATGGCGCAGGTATGGGCATGCCGTTGTCAATCAAGCGATGTTCGGCAGCGTTCACGCAATACACCGGCCACCCATCGAGTGCCCGAGCGTTGGGTAAAAGCCAGGGTGCAATCCCATCTGCACGCAATGAATCGAGACTGACCGAATCTTCCACACGAAAACTTCCAACTGCGGTCCGTCGTAACGCACACAAATGGGCCAGTGTACCAAGTGCTATGCCGATGTCACGTGCGAGCGATCGGATGTATGTCCCTTTGCCACAGCTGACTTCGAGCGAAATCGTGTCGCTCGTAAAGCCGCGCAGTGTAATGCGGTAGATGTGCACGGGGCGTGCAGGGAGTTCCGGAGCAATGCCTTTGCGTGCAAGATCATACATGCGCTGACCGTCGACATGGATCGCCGAAACTTTCGGCGGGACTTGCAGTATCGGTCCAACAAATGGAGCAAGTGTCTGCTGAATCCATGCGTCCGTTAGTTCCGGCACTGCTGCGTGCGCAATGGCAGATCCGTCTGCGTCATCGCTATCTGTGGCGCTACCGAGTTGTATGGTTGCTTCGTAGATTTTGTGGGTGTCGTCTTGGACATACTCAATCAAGCGTGTCGTTGCGCCTACGGCAAGCACCAAAACGCCAGAAGCGCCGGGATCGAGTGTCCCCGCGTGGCCAATGCGTTTGATGCGGCTGATGCGGCGTACGATGGCAACCACATCGTGCGAGGTTATGCCGAGTGGTTTGTCGATGGAGATGAATCCGTGCATAGTGCCGTTAGATCCGGTAACAAAAGTGCTGCTGCACTGTCGATAGAGTGTTCTGCGAGATTGATGCCCGAGGCGTGGATATGCCCACCGCCACCATGTTTTTTTGCGACAGACGCAACATTGACGTTCCGGGAGCGCAACGAAATTTTGACACCCAGGTTTCGTTGCTTTATCAGCATGATAACTTCAGGGCCTTCGATGCGTTGCAGCATGTGGAGTGCTTCGTCACTTTCGTCATCCGTTGCATTGAGTTCTTCGACCCATGTCAAAGGGACACCGCACCAGACGACAGCGCCGT
>CAIPUQ010000591.1 GCA_903868295.1 uncultured Roseiflexaceae bacterium | reverse complement strand
TCGGACAAATCGGGCAGCACGGCATCGGGTGCATGTGCTGCCAAATCGGCGACACTGAATGGGCCTGTGGCTACCGCGACGGTGCGGGCGCCATGGGCCTTGCCGCAGGCGATGTCGTTGGGTGTGTCGCCGATGATTACGATATCGGCGCCCGTGATGCGATGCGGGGTTAGTGCGTGCATGCGGTCGATGGCATAGCGCGGCAGTTCGACCCGCTTGGCGTGGTCGCTGCCGTACGCGCCGACCGACATGTCGATGTACGTGCTGAGATTGGTCAGTTCGAGCTTCATGGCGGCGACGGCCTGCATATTGCCGGTCAGGACCGACTGGCGTACGTCGGCGCGCTGTTGGTAGTAGGCTAAGGCGGCGGAAACACCAGCCAGGACACGGCCGCGGCTGGCCATTTCGGCGCGACGTCCCTCGAGTTCGGCCATGTATGCGGCGGCGAAGGCGTCGAGTTGGTCGGCGATGTATTGTGGGGTGAGGTGCGGGTTGGTTTCGATGATGATTTGTTGGTCGGTTTTGCCGGCGTATTCACGGCGATCGTTGCTAGAGGGTTGGCCAAACAGGGTGGTCATGGCTGCCCGCATGGCTTCGCCCGCGACGCCGCCAGAGTAGAGAAGCGTACCGTCGATGTCCCATAACAAGAGGCGCATGGGCAGTCCTTTCGTCTAGACGCCACCGAAGTAGCGCAGGGCCAGGCGGATGCGGTCGTCGAGGGCTTCGGAGGCGTCGGCAGCAATGCTCGAGACCGCTGCATTGGCCTCGGCAGCACTGTACCCCAGCCCTTGCAGGATGTCGATGACATCGCTGTCACGGGCAGATGCCGGGGTCGCTGCGATACCGCGCAAATCGAGCTTGCCCTTCATCTCGAGGATGAGACGCTCGGCGGTCTTTTTGCCGATGCCGGGGACTTTGCTGAGGCGGGTGACATCACCATTGGCGACGGCGACGCGCAGATCATTGTCGCTCAGGCTCGACAAGAGACTGAGTGCAACCTTTGGACCGATGCCGGTCACGCCGATGAGTTGTCCAAACAGACTGCGCTGGTCGAGCGACGTGAACCCATACAGGGTCTGGCTGTCTTCGCGGACGATGAACGAGGTATAAAAGGTGACCACGTCGTTCACTTCGTGGCTGGCCAGCAAGGTGCGGGGCAGATGGATTTCGTAGCCGATGCCGTGGGTGTCGACGATGACCGAATCGGCAGTCGATGCAACGATAGTGCCGTGAATTCGTGCAATCATGATGCCCTCGTTGGTATAGAAAAAACTCGGCACAAGCCGAGTTCAAATGGGGCGGGAGACGAGATTCGAACTCGCAACCCTCTGCTTGGGAAGCAGATGCGCTACCATTGCGCCACTCCCGCCCATCACGTGCATTGTAGCCGGTGGGTGGGGCGCTGTCAAGGATATCGGGCTAGCGGGTGTGTTGGGCCTGTATCGTGGTCAAGATTGCCTCGAGGTCGGCGCAGTGCTGTTGCCATGAGTACGCCGCGACGACCCGGGCACGTGCCGCAGCGCCATACTGTGCACGGGTGACCGGGTCTGCGACGAGGGTGGTGATTGCATCGGCAAGGGCTGTGACGTCACCCTCAGGTACCAGCAACCCCTCGGACTGGTGCCGCACGATGCGGTCGAGAGGGGTAATGGCGCTGGTAATGACGGCGAGGCCGCAGGCCATGTATTCGTGGATTTTGAGCGGTGACCAATAAAAGCCGGCCGCTTGGAGCGCGGGGTGCGCACTGGTGTCGAACGGTGCGATGCCGATATCGGCTGATTGGATGACGGCTGGCATATCGGCATAGGGGAGTGCACCGCGGAAGGTAATGCCGGGGTAGCCCGCAGCCAGCGCTTGGGCCTCGTCGAGTTGTGGACCGGCGCCCACAAACACAAAGCGGCAGGCAACGCCCGCATCGAGGACGCGTCTAGCTGCGGCGACACCATGACCTGCACCATGCCAAGCCCGGAACGAACCAATGAAAATGATGGTCGGGGGGAGTGTTGGGTCGTGCGGGGGATTGGCGGGTACAAAGCGGTCCACATCAGCGCCCCAGGGATGTTCGTGGATGCGCGTCCGATCGATGCCTGCAGGGACAGTGGTGTGGAGCGGGGTGACGATTGCGTCGGCCCAGCGACATTGGCGGGTGGCCCAACGGCGCATCGGCCCACCGAGCCGATCATCGAGTCGGCGTTTGCGTTCGCTGTGCGGGTCGATGATGAGGGCGTTGACTTCGAGAAGCGTGGGGATGCGCAAAACCCGGGCTGCAATCATACCTGCACCGGCAAAGTTGTAATAGCGCTCGATGATGACGTCGGGTTGTATGGCACGCGCCAAACGGAGGATGGGCAATACGGTGATAAGTGAGGCTATTTTGGGGATGTCGATGTGGTGAATAGTAACGCCATCCCACTGGAGGATGGCGGGTCTCCACAGGTGTTTGAGCTGCGTGCGCCCTTCGCGGGTGACCGCGACGACATGGACCTCGTGGCCGCGTTGTGCAAGCCCGCGGGCGACCTCATAGGTATGGGTCGACCCGCCGAGATTGCCGGGGACGGGGATGCCACTGGCGACGTAGAGGATCTTCACGGGCTACATGCGCTCGTAGCGCTCGAGGTCGAGGACGATGCACAACGCCCCTTCGGCGACGGCCGAGACGGTTTGTTGTGCTTTGGTGACGGAGGTGTCTTCGACGCCAGCCAAAATAGTGGTGTTGCCGCGGCGCAAAAATCCACCGCTCGAAGCAAGCCGAGTCACGCGAAAGCCTTGTTCGACCAGGGCGTCGACCGCTGCATCAGCGACCGCATCCTCTGTGACAAATACTAACAGCTTCATGGGGTGACTCCTTTATGTAGTGCGTGCGTCTTTGATACGCTGCAGCATCGGTGCGTTATAGAGGTGACACAGTGCAATTGCTACGGCATCGGCCGCATCGTCGGGTTTGATGATGGTCTGCATGCGCAGGGTCATTCGGACGACTTCTTGCATCTGTGCTTTGTCGGCTTTGCCATAGCCGGATACGGTCTGTTTGACGAACATCGGTTTGTACTCGTGGATATCAACTCCTGCTTGCCCGAGTGCGAGGAGTGCGACTCCACGAGCTTGGCCGACGGTCAATGCAGTACTGACGTTTTTGGCGAAGAAGAGTTCTTCGACACCGGCACTATCGGGTTTGTATTGGTCTAAACAAGCAACCAAGTCACGGTAGAGGCATACGAGTCGCTCTGACTGCGGCATCTGTTTGGGGGTGGTAAATGTGCCGCATGCGATGAGCGACACCGCGCCGGCGTGCTGTTCGACGATGCCCCACCCCATGATTGCCGTGCCTGGATCGATGCCGATAGTGCGCATGACTACGAGTTCGAGAACTGTTCAGCCAACTCGTCGGTGATATCGAGGTTGCTGTAGACCTTTTGGACATCATCGAGATCATCCAACTTGTCGATGAGTTTGAGTGCACGCAGTGCTTCGGTCGCATCGGCCTGCATCAGGGTCTTGGGACGCATGGTTTTTTCGACGCTGGTGACCGTCAATTTGGCCTCTATCAGCTTGGTGCGCACCGTGATGAGCTGTTTGAAGTCGGTATAAATGTCGAGCGTATCGCCATTATCGACGACGTCGTCTGCACCTGCATCGATGGCGATCATGGTGGCATCGTCGGCGCTGATCCCGCTTGCGCTCAAATCGACGACGGCGAGGCCTTTGAGTTCAAACATATAACTGACCGACCCGGATTCGCCTAAGTTGCCGCCGATTTTGGTGAAGGCAGCGCGGACTTCGGACGCAGTGCGGTTGCGGTTGTCGGTAGCGGCTTCGATGATGACAGCGACGCCGCCGGGGGCGTAGCCTTCGTAGTAGAGTTCTTCGAGCTGGGATTCGTTGCCCTTGCCCATGCCGCGTTCGATGGCGCGCTTGATACTGTCCATCGGCATATTGGCGGCGCGTGCACGATCGACGGCGATGCGCAGGCGGAAGTTAGCGTCGGTATCGTCAGAGCCACCCTCGCGTGCCGCAATCGAGAGGTCACGGGCGAGTTTGGTAAAGAGCTGACCGCGTTTTTGGTCGAGAACACCTTTTGAGCGTCGAATCGTAGCCCATTTGGAGTGACCGGACATAAAAAGCACCTCTTACAACGGCGTTGTTCCGCCCATTATACCACAGGGGGTTCTATCGGTATAGAGTGCGGGATAGTAGATGTGTATCCAACATCACACCCCCGGCTGCACTGCAGCCGGGGGTGGAAGAACGGACAGCAAAGTTAGTTGCCAACGACTGCTGCGACTCCGTTGTTCTGGAGGACGCGGTGGATGAGGCTCTTGAGGCGCTCGCCGTCGAGTGATTCGTATTCGATGAGCGCATTGGCCATATCATCGAGGACGTCGCGGTTCGCGGTCAAAATCGCACGGGTCTTGTCGTAGGCCTCGGCGACAATCCGGAAGACTTCGTCGTCGATGCGGGTTGCGACAGCGTCGCTGTAGTTCCGCTGTTCGCTGATTTCGCGACCAAGAAAGATCATCTCTTCCTTTTCGCCGAACGCAATCGGACCGAGTTTGGCGCTCATACCGTAACGCGTGACCATCGAACGTGCGATGCGGGTGACCTGGGTGATATCGCCCGATGCGCCAGTGGTGACTTCTTCGATGCCAAAGATGATTTCTTCGGCGACGCGACCACCAAGAGCCGACACGAGCTGGGCGTTGAACTGCGATGCAGTGGTGTAGCGCAGGCTGTCTTCTTCGGGCAAGAACAGGGTA
>CAIPUQ010000590.1 GCA_903868295.1 uncultured Roseiflexaceae bacterium | reverse complement strand
GCAGCCTGTGGGAAGAAAGGGATAGCCCATGTCTGAATCCATCGTCCGCATCCGGATGCGCACCATGCAACTGCTCGAGGCGACCCTCAGACTGGTCGACGAGTTGACTGCTGGTCGTGCCGACGCACCCGAACGCCAGGTGGTGGCGCAGACACGCGATCACCTCGAAGATCCCTTTTTGGTTGTGGTTGCAGGCGAGTTTAATGCAGGCAAATCGAGCCTCATCAATGCGATTTTGGGGAGCACCGTGATGCCCGAAGGGGCGACTCCGACGACCGATGCGGTCACGGTGCTCCGCTATGCGCCCGAGGCACTCGCGTTGTCGCAACGGCCGGGTTGGGTTGTACGTGCCTTGCCGGTCCCACTGCTGCAACGGCTATCGATTGTCGATACCCCTGGTACCAATGCGGTGTTGCGGCACCACGAAGCACTGACCCGTGATATCGTGCCGCGTGCTGATGTGGTCTTGTTTGCCACGTCGGCAGACCGACCGTTCAGCGAGACCGAACGTGCGTTCCTGGCCATGCTCCACGAATGGCGTCGGCGCGTGGTCATGGTCATCAACAAAATCGACTTGCTTACGCCGACAGAGCGATCTGATGTCGAAGCATTTGTACGCACACAGGCAACGCACCTATTTGGCGAAAGCCCGCTGATTCTGTCCGTATCGGCGCGCAACGCACGGAGTGACGATGCAGCACTCCGTGATGCGTCGGGCATGGCTGCATTGCAGAGCTACCTCAACGAACAGCTCGACGATCGGACTCGGCTCGAAATCCGCCTCGCATCACCCTTGGGGGTTGTTGCGCAGACCATCCTGGTGATGCGCCAGCAACTGGCCACTCAACAGGCGGTAGTGGATGAGGACGTACAGGTCGTCGCGCACCTCGAGCGGCAGCGCGAGCAATTTTTTGTGGATATGCGCCGTGACATCGGTGGACATCGGGCCAGTCTCGCCGCGGCGTTGAGTGATGCCGAATTGCGTGGAATGGCGTTTTTTGATGAACACATCCGTTTGCTCAATCTGCATCGCTTGCTGCGTGGTGATGTGTTGCAACAGGCGTTCGAGCGAGAGGTCGCAGCCGATTTGGCCACCCAAATCGACACCCGTGCACAAGCACTGGTTGACTGGATGATTGAACGCAACGTCCAACTCTGGCAGGGAGTCAGTGACTACATTCGGCGGCAGAGTCGGCCCCAGGCAGATGTCATCGGTGAGGGCATGAGTGTTTTTCAATATAATCGGCAGAGTCTGATTCGCGATATGGTCGATGCCGCTGGCACCATCGTGGCATCGTATGACCGCAGCGCCGAAGCAGCGAAAATTTCGGCAGATCTCAAAAATGCGGTCACAACGACCGCGTTGGTACAGGTTGGGGCGATTGGGTTGGGTGCATTAATTGCGACACTCCTCAAAGGAGCGGTCTTCGACACTACCGGCGTGGTTGCGGCGAGTGTTATCGCGTTGGGTGGGTTGTACATCATCCCGGCGCGGCGCACCGCCCTCAAAAAAGAGCTCCACCAACGACTCGCAACTGTTCGACAACAGCTGATGGAGCGTATTGATACGCAATTCGACGAAGAACTGAGACGCATGGACGCGCGCGTACGCGACGCACTCGGACCATACACGCGTCTGGTGGCGAGTGAAGTGACACGGCTCGATGCTACCGCCGAGACGATTGCGGCTATCGACGACGAGCTTGCCAACGTCCATGCCGACATCCACAATGCACTCGCACTAGGCGTCAGGAACCCAACAGCGTAGCCACGTGGCGCTGTTGGATGGGGCCATGTGGTAGGGCGGGCTGTCTGCAGGGATGATGATACTGTCACCGCGCTGCAAGGAGTGCGTGCCCTGCGCATCGGTGAGCACGCAGGCGCCATCGATGAAGGTCAATATTTCGAACGAATCTGCGTTGCGCGTCCAGTGCTGGGCGTGGGCTGTCGCTATCCGTTCCATCACAAAATAGGCAGAACGGACCAGTTCTTCGTGCCCGCTGCCCAGCACAACAGGGGTGCTGCGGGCGGGACGGTTGTTGTCAAGGTACGACACCGCCAACGCTTGTGGGATGTGCAGGGTGCGCAGATTGCCCTGATCGTCACGGCGCAGATAATCATAGACCCGGTAGGTCAAGTCTGAGGTCTGCTGGATTTCGAACAGAAAAACCCCTGCGTTTATTGCATGGATGGTGCCTGCTGGGACGTCAATCGTGTCCCCTGCGTGGATGGGAACGTGGCGCAGCAGTTGCGTCAGCGTGCCGTCGGCAATTGCAGTGGCGTATGCGTCGCGTGTCAGCGGGGCATTGAGTCCATGAATAACATCGCTGTGTGGTTGTGCCCCAATGATGTACCAGGCCTCGGTTTTGCCATGAAATCCAGTGTGTGCCTCGTGGGTGTGCGCATAGTCGTCGTCGGGGTGGACCTGTACGGACAACGCTTGGCCGGCGTCGATAAATTTGGCGAGCAGGGGGAAGTCGTCTCCGTATCGTGCGTACGAACGTGCGCCGACCAGTGCTGCTTGATGCCGTGCAACCAGCGCACGCAAGGTCATCCCACGGTGTTGCCCGGTCGTAATGGTGTTGTCGTTGTAGACTTGCCAGGATTCGGCGAACTGTGTCGGCGCGTCTGTCACGCCGAGCCATGTGGCCATCTGTGTGCCACCCCAGAGCCGTGATTCGTAGCGTCTCGCGACGCAAAAGGCGCCGATCGTCATGCTGCTCCCGTGTTGATATGCAATCTGAGTTCGACTTGGCCGACGGTGATGACATCACCATCTTCGATTTGGACCGGTGTAACCACTTGGAGTTGGTTGATATAGGTCTTGTTGGTGCTCCCGAGGTCGCGGATGTACCATGCATCGTCTTGACTGTTGATGACACAATGGCGATCCGATATCAATTTGTCGGGAAGTTGGATGGTACAATCTGCGCTGCGTCCAATGACCGTGTTGTCATAGACTTCGTAGACTTTGTTGCGTTGCAACAGCGTCGATCCGGCTCGTTGGACGACCAGAAAAACCGTCGTGCCTGTAAAGGCGGGCAGGTTTTGGTCGCCACGGATGACGGCACGAAAAATACGCCACACAAACACATAAATCAGACCGACAATCGCCAATCTGAGTGTCCAGATGATGAGTTCTATCGAGGCGTTGGCCAGTTCATTCATCGGTATGTGCAATCGTCAGCTTGATGGTGTAGTTCCCAATGGTGATGCTGTCGGTGTTGATAGCGATGGGCATGCTGCTGTTTCGGATAATCGCGCCATTGATGCGTGATCCATTGCGCGTACCCAAATCGGTGAACACAAAGCGCCGCCCACTGTAGTTGATGCGTGCATGGAGCCGCGACACAAGCTGGTCGGGCAACACCACGTGGTTTTTGGTGCTGCGGCCAATGGTGATTTCGGTCTGCAGAATAGGGATGGAATGAACTTCCCCATTGATGGTGACCGTGAGTGCATATTGGGCATTGATGGGGTAGCGTTCGGGGGTGGTGTCAACCTGTGTTGATCGTTCTGGTTCGGGTTGGAACGTCAACGCGGTGGCTGCTTCGGTCATATCGCTGGCGCTATACGACCCCGCTTCGCTGTCGAGCGCGATGGTGCTCCGTTGGACCTTGGGGTCTGCGCTGATGATAACTTCGATTGCCTTGACCGTAGCAAAGCCGCGCTCTTGGGCGAGGCGAGTAAGGTACATGGTCAAATCGTAATCAAGCAGGGGGTGTTGCCGTAGCAGTACGGTGTAGTCAGCGGGATGCACCGCAGCCTGATAGCGATACGGCACATATATTTGGCGGCGAACATCGATTTGGTTCGCTTCCATGGTGCGCTGGAGACGTCGTTCGAGGGTCACTTGGTCGAGAGGGCGTTTGAGGTAGCGCGACACCGACGTCTCGAGGAGGTGCTCCATAAATGATTCAAACCGGCGTAGGATCGTCATAACCCACCAGTATTGTCTGTCGTCTGCCAGCGCATCGGTTCGCACACAGGATGCGACTGCGTGTGTTCGTACAGCGAATTATACAATTAACTCGGTTTGCTGAGAGAAATCAAGAAGTCCGCATTCGTCCGTGTTTTGGACATGCGTGCCAAGACGAGCTCGGTTCCTTCGTTTTCGCCCAACATGGTGACCATACGCCGCATCGTCCACACCTGTTTGATGACTTCGGTACCCAGTAGAAGTTCTTCGCGGCGGGTACCACTGCGGGTGATGTCGATAGCAGGGAACACGCGCTTCTCGGCGAGTTTGCGGTCGAGATGCAACTCCATGTTGCCGGTACCCTTGAATTCTTCGTAAATGACATCGTCCATGCGGCTACCCGTGTCGACCAGACAAGTCGCAATAATGGTCAACGAGCCACCGTTTTCGATGTTGCGGGCTGCGCCAAAGAATCGTTTGGGTGGGTAGAGTGCAACCGGATCGATACCGCCTGAGAGGGTCCGTCCGCTTGGTGGGATTTCGAGGTTGTAGGCACGTGCAAGCCGCGTAATCGAGTCCATCAAGATGACGACATCTTGTCCGATTTCGACCAAGCGCTTGGCGCGCTCGAGCGTCATTTCGGCGACTTTGACGTGGTCTTCGACGGGTTCGTCGAACGTGCTCGAAATGACCTCACCCTGCACCGACCGGCGCATGTCGGTGACTTCTTCGGGGCGTTCGCCGATGAGCAGCACCATCAAATGGATGTCTGGATGATTGACGGTGACCCCATTGGCAATGGTCTTGAGGAGCAACGTCTTGCCGGCCTTGGGTGGCGACACAATCAAGCCACGTTGACCGCGGCCAATCGGTGCGACGAGGTCAACCAACCGGGTCGACAAAATGTTCGGCTCTGTTTCGAGTTTGATTTGTTGATTGGGGAAAATAGGGACCAATTGCTCGGCAGATGGCCGCTTGCGCGCAACATCGGGATCCATCCCATTGATTTGTTCGACGCGGAGCAACGACAAGTAGCGTTCGTTGTCTTTGGGTGGGCGCACGGTGCCGACGATTTTGTCGCCGGTGCGGAGCATAAAACGCCGAATCTGCGATTGCGACACATAGACATCGTTTGGACTGGCCAGCATGCGATCGCCGCGTAAGAAGCCGAACCCGTCTTGGACAATATCGAGAACACCTTCGCTGGTCAGATTTTGCACGGCTGGTTCTTCGACGGGAGTCGTCGGTGTTTGGAGCAATAGTTTTATCAAATCGTGTTTTTTGTGATGGGCCGAAAAATGCACACCAGTCGACTTTGCCATCTCACGCAACTCTTGGATTGTCAATCCTTCAAATTCGATTTGGAGGGCTGGCCGTGGATCCACGTTGGCGGTAGGTGGTGTGACCGGCTGTGGTGTTGGTACAGGTATAGATCGTACTGCCGCCTGTTTGGGCGTCTCGTATTCGACCTCGGCAGGCGTCGGTTGTTCGACGGCGGCTGGCGGAGTAGTCGTTGGGAGTTTACTGCGGATACGTGGCACACCAGGCTCCTTGTTTCGATAGGAATGAGCACATACCAATGCACATGCCGATGGTGTTCGTATGGTGGTTCACGACAGCTACGGAGTCACCTGGGGGGATGAAGAGAGGAGTGCAGGTGGCGTATTGGCGAGCTGAGGAACCGTATACGTTGCTCACAAGCATACGGGATGCGATGGAGAGTGATATCGCAAAAATTGATGTCTTTTTGAAGTATACCAGATAGTGAACGCATTACAATGGAGAAGTGCGACAGATGCAGTGGTTTTTCTTGTGCTTTCAAAAGGAATACACATGCCAGTACGCTATCGTCCGCGTGTCCTCTTGATTGTTCATGATCCGTGGGTCGTACCGGGCACGCAGCGCCTCCATCAATACATGGGGTGGAACGACCCCTATGCGTTGGCGCAACAGTACATTGCAGATATTCTTCTGGCGAGTCACGGACTTGTCGAGTACCGCATTGTTACGGCGTTAGATGCACCGTGGTTCCCGGCCAAAATAGATGGGTTCAGCTATACCAGCGATTCTTTTGTGCGCCAGTGGGCGGCTCGTGCAATGCACCACCCGGATGGAGTGGATTACGATCGCCGCGTGGAACAGTTTGACCTATTGGGGCGGTTAGCCCGTGATGAATTCGACGAAGTGTGGGTCTTTTCGTTCCCCTATGCGGGTGAGTACGAATCACGCATGATTGGTCCGAGCGCGTATTGGTGCAACGCACCCCCGCTGGTCCGTCCCGATGCGGCGCGTAACTTCGTCATGATGGGGTTCAATTACGAACGTGACGTCGGATGTATGCTCGAAAACTTCGGCCATCGGGTTGAATCCATGATGATGCATGCATGTGCACACCTTGGGGCTGATGCCAACCTCTGGAAGGAGTTCTCCCGCTATGACCAGACATCCCCTGGAGCTGCTGCCTGTGGGAATGTGCACTTTGCACCTAACAGCACGCGCGACTATGAATGGGGACGGACACAACCGGTCTGGTCGACCTGCGACCGCTGGATCGATTACCCGAACAGTGCTGCTGCCCCTGCGCGCTTGGTGACAGCCGCAGAGTGGGGCAATGGTGACATGCGCGGCCACCATATTTGGTGGCTCAAACACCTACCCCACACACCGGCCCTGGTGGGTGGTGTGTGGGGCGATTGGTGGCAAACGTGTCTGTTGCTCGGCGACGGACCGATTACTCGCCGAGCAGATTGACGCGAGCGCTCATGCCGGCACGCAAATTGGTCGTGTCGGTCAGATCGACATGGATCGTGTATGAACGCACATTCCCCACACCGACTGCGATGGGTGAGACAAATCCGACCGTTCCATCGTATGTTTGGCCGGGTACCGCATCGACACTGACGGTGACGCGTTGGCCGACAGTGACGTTCCCGATGTCGGCGTCGCTGATGAGCGCGTCGATGCGCAGGTTTGCAGTGTCAACAATCTGTACGACGGGCCGGCCGGCGGGATTCGCGGGGTCGCCGACGGCAATGGTGAGATATGCAATGGTCCCGGCAAACGGTGCGCGTATTTCGGCGCGGCTGCGGTTGATGGTGGCTAGCGTAAGGGCAGCCTCGGCCTGTGCAACACCTGCCTCGGCTTGGGCGCGTGACGCCGTGATACGGTTGACTGCTGCCTGTGCCGATGCGACGGAAGCCTCGATGTTGGCGAGATCACGCCCTGTTGGATTGACGACGCGGTCGTAGGCTAGTTGCGCTTGTTCGAGCTGCTGTTGGGCCGTGTTGTTGCCGACGAGCTCTGCCTGGACAGCTTGATCAAAGCCGATTTGGGCATTGCGCAGACCGATTTGGGCAGCATCGCGACGTGACACCGATATCTCGTAGGCCATTTTGTAGCGTTTGATTGTGCTGTCGCCGATTTTGTTGGGGCGCCCCATCATGGTCGGTTGGACAGGATCTGTGCCCTCGTTGACGACCCATTCCCAGTTCCACTGGTCGTACGTCATCTGCGAGGTTGCTTGTGTCAAGGATTGGTTGGCGATATCGAGTTGTAACTGGGCTTGGGTTTTGGCCAACGATAAACGGTCTTTGGTGCTCTTGAGGTTCGACTGGGCGACTTCGAGGCTCAGCGTTGCGGCGCGCGCATCGGAACTCGTGCTACCAGGCTTGGTTGTCTCTTGGGCAGCCAATGCTTGCTTGAGTTGTGCCTGGGCAAGGAGGTCGTCAGGACCGCCCGCCCGCAAGCCATTGAGGGTTGCCTTTGCAGAAGCAAGGTTTGCATTCGCCTGTGCGACCTGTTGGTCGTACAGGGTGGTGTCGAGGGTCGCAATCAAGTCACCGGCTTTGACCACAGCGCCTTCGCGTGCCGTAATCTCTGAGACGGTGCCCGTGACTTGGAAGTTCAGTTCAGCATCGTTGAGGGTTTTGACTTCACCCGTACCACTCACGAGCATGGCGGTCATACTACTGTTGTCGCTCTGTTCGGGGGTAGCAACCAACGCACCGAGGTCGACAGTTGGCTGGATGGTCGCTGTGGCAACCGCAGCGAGTGTGCCGGCAACCGTTGGTTTGGCCGTTGTCGCACTCGCTTGGCCACAGGCAATTAGTCCGGTGGCAATGCCAGATATGATCAGGGTGCGGAGAAATTGTTTACGCATGTATGTGATCCTTTCGTCGGAATACAACGGTGATTAATCTTCAGCGGGTTTGCGACTGAACCGAGTCGCGAGTGAATCGAGCAGGCTGTAGGCAGCAGGGACCACAAACAGGGTGAGTATCATTGAGGTTGTCAAACCGCCAATAAGGACGGTCGCCAAGCCGCGCCTGAATTCGCTGCCCTGCCCAGTGCCGATAATGTGGATGCCCATGGCAACTGGCAGTGCGCCAGCCACAATTGCTAATGTGGTCATGAGGATGGGGCGTAGACGGACAGATCCGGCCACCCGTAGCGCTTCGTGTTTTTCCATGCCGGCGGCGCGGAGTTTGTTGGTGAAGTCTACCAGCAAAATAGAATTCTTGGTGACCAGACCCAGCAACAAAATCAACCCAATCATGCCCGTTATATCTAGGTCGGTGTTGGTCAAGAGTAGACCGATGAATGCACCGATAAAGCTAAACGGCATGGCCAACATGATGACGAATGGTTGTGTAAATGATCCAAACTGCGAAGCCAACACCATGTACACGAACAACACCGAGAGCAACATCGCAATAATCAACGACGTAAAGCCTTCGGACTGTTGCTGCACGACGCCAGTGAACGACCAGACCACATCCGCAGGCAGGTTTTGGGCATTCATGAAGTCGGTAATCTGCTGTTGGGCGTCTGCGGTGTTGAGTTCTTGCAGATTTGCACCGACGATAATCTGAGACAACCGATCATAGCGGCGAATACTGACTGGGCTCGACGCGAGCTCGAACTTGCCCAGCGAACTCAGGGTGACTGACCCACTCCGTGTTGGGATGACGATGTCCCCCAACGCTGCTGGGTTTTGGCGGTCTTCGGTCGCCAACCGGACAACGATATCGGTATCTTTGCCGTCTTGACGGAGCACGGTGGCGCGTTCACCGTTGATCAATGCGCGCACCGACGATGCGATGTCGGCGTTGGTCAAACCGAGGTCGCCGACCCGGGCGGGATCAGCAAGCAAGCGCAACTCTGGTTTGCCGCCGGTGTAATTGGTGGCAACATCCACGATCCCAGGCATCCCGGCCATGTGGGCTTTGAGCGCCACGACGACTGGTTCGAGTGATTCGACCGGTTTGTTGGTCTGCAAACTGACTTGGACGGTACGCCCAGTCACTGACGTGCTGGATCCTTGGAAGCTCGGTGTACCGAACGACAGATTGGGCACAAATGCTAACTTGGGTCGCACTGCTTCTTGGGTAGCCAGTGTTTCGGCCTTGCCTTTCAGCTTGACGCTGAATTCTGCGCGCTCAGGATTGCCGATAAAGCCCACGGTCGAGATAACCGATGTGACGTTTTCTTCGGCCATCAAGATTTGCTCGGCTTGGCGCGCAACCCGATCTGTTTCGGCCAAGTTGGTGCCTGGCGCGAGTTCAAAGCCGACAATGTACTCGTGTGGATCTTCGGCAGGGAAAAACGTAAATTTGAGTTGCGTAGCGACACCGAAACTCAACACGAGGACCAGCAGTGCCACAATCATCACGAGAATCCGGTTCCACCGAGTAGACAGTATGTTGGCGAGCTGTGTACCATACCAGCTGCCCAGTTTGCCTGGGTTTTCTTCGGCTTCGTGGAGCAACGAGGCATTGGGATCGTCATGGTCGTACGCGGGAGCGGGCGGTTTTTGGCCGAGGATTTTCTGTATCTGCGTGCGGAACATATTCGCAGACAACATCGGCGCAAAGGTGAATGCCTCGATCAGCGAAATCATCATGGCCACTGCCACGGTGATGCCGAACGATTTGAAGATGATGCCGGTGGTGCCGGTTGCGAATGTGACGGGCACAAACACTGCCACGATGGTCAGGGTCATAGCCAGCACCGACAGCGATACTTCGGCAGTACCGCGGCTCGAAGCAGCACGGGCCGATTCACCACGCAAGGTATGGCGAAAGATGTTTTCACGCACCACAATGGCATCGTCAATCACCAGACCGACCGAGAGCGAAAGCGCGAGCAGGGTGATCAAGTTGATGGTCAACCCAAACAAGGGCAAAAAGATGAACGT
>CAIPUQ010000589.1 GCA_903868295.1 uncultured Roseiflexaceae bacterium | reverse complement strand
GGTGGTCTGACCAACGTGATTTCGGTACAAAACTCCTGCCAAGCGCGGTCAAGTATCTACCTCTCACGCATAAATCAGTGCCGTATCAACACATGTGAAGCCGTTATGTACGGCGAATCGCGCCGCCACGCAACGCGACAATACCAATAACCGATCCCGACAAGACCAATAGCACAGTACCCGCCACCAGGATGAGTTGCGGTGCAATACGGTCGGTCAAAAGCACGGCGGTCAAGGGACCGAGGATTCCCCCCAACGACAGGACCATTTCTTTGATACCAGCGATGCGCCCACGTTGCGATGGATCGGCTATGTCGGCATAGGCTGCCGACAGGGCCGGGGTCACTAATCCAACAGAGAATCCCGATATCAGTGCGAGGCCAATCAATGTTCCGTAGCTCGAGAAATACGCGACGCCGATGTACCAGGTTACATGGACAATCAGCCCCAGGGCGATCAACGGCAATCGGCCATAGCGGTCACTCAGGCTGCCAAGAGTGAACTCACTCAGGGCAGTCGTCACCCCCAAGGCACCGACAACAACCCCGAACATGGTCGCGGTGTAGCGTGCGTCGGTATACAACAATGCCAGTGCAGCAGGCTCGGTCGCTACCCATGCATATACCCACACGAAGTCGACCCACAATAACATGAGAAACATCCAGACCGGCCGCGGTGGGTCACGAAAGACCGCCAAGAAGCCTTCGTGTGTTGGTGACGTGTCGGTATCTGCTGATGCAACCCGGGTCTCGGGGACCATGAACCAGACACAGAACACCGCGATAAACGCAAGTATTGCTGATAGATAGAACGGCATCCCAAACCCGTAGGCGTCATACAGCACCCCGCCCACCGTCGGGCCAAAAATGGTCCCGATGCTCACACCACCGCCCACCAAACCCAACCATCTGCCACGATGCTCGGGGGGAGTGATGTCTGTTGCTGCGGCCAACGCTGCCGGCATGATGCCGGCATTGCCGATGCCCAACAGACCGCGCAACACGACGAACCCCACAAATGAGTCGAGCAAGGGAGACACGGCATTGATGACGACCATCGAAAGCAGACCGATGATGAGCATGGGGCGCCGCCCCCAGCGGTCCACGAGCGTCCCTGCAAACGGTGCGCCCACCAGATTGCCGATCGAAAAACTGAGACTGACCCAGCCGAGTGACCCCATCCCCAACCCCAGCTCTTTGAGCCACGGCGCCATCAGTGGGTACGGCATGGTATGCCCAATGAACATCATCATCACACAAAACGAGAGCAACAAGATAACCGTAAATGGAGAGTATGTCCGACGCATCTGTCTGCTAATCCTTTCGAGGCGACGATGGATTCATCTGTGTGATGCCACGACGCTTCAGCGCAAATCCAGCTGCACCCAAACCCGTCGCGGCAATGAGGAGCGCTGCTGCAACCAAGAGCTGCGTCGGGGCGACACGTTCGGTCATGTACACCGAAAACAACGGCCCGCCCATCCCGCCGATCGAGATAATCATTTCTTTGAGCGCAGCTACCCGGCCGCGGTGATTCGGATCGGTCATATCGACATATGCAGCACTCAGCGCGGGGGTTACTAATCCTGCACCTACACCCGATATGATTGAGGCCCCGAGCATCAAGGGGTAATCGGTCAGATAAGCCACCCCGAAATACCAACTGACATTGAGTAACAACCCGATTGCAATCATGGGGAATCGGCCATAGCGATCGCTCAAGCCACCCGCTACCATCGAAACGAGTGCAGTGGCTGCGCCAAACACACCGACCGACGTACCAAACATCGTGGCCGTGTAGGCCAAATCGCCATAGAGATGCTTCAGCATCGCAGGCTCGGTTGCCACCCACGAAAAAACCCAGAGGAAGTCAACCCACAACAGTAGCGCCAATACAGCCAACGGGCGCGGCGGGTTGCGGAGCACATCTAACATCCCGATGTGCGCCTGTTCTTGGTGTGTCAGCGTCGCGGCACGCGTCTCGGGTACAAGCACAACAACGAGCACAAACGCTACCAACGCGGTCACGGCAGATACATAAAACGGCGCTGCAAATCCCAGCGCATCGTAGAGGATCCCGCCGACTGTCGGTCCAATGATGAGTCCAACCGAAATGCCGCCCGTGACCAACCCGATCCATTTTGCACGATGCGCCTCGGGCGAAATATCTGCCGCCACCGCTATCGCCGCCGGCATCGTCCCTGCATTGCCAATCCCCAGCAGGAACCGCAACACGACAATACTTTCGAACGAGTCAAACAAGGGAACAACGGCATTGGTCACGACGATGGTCATCAACCCGATCAAGAGCATCGGGCGACGTCCCCAACGGTCCACCAATCCACCTGCAACAGGTGCGCCGATTAAGTTGCCCAACGAAAAGGCAAAACTGAGCCAACCCAACGAACCGAGGCTCAATCCTTGCGCGGTGAGCCATGGTGCGAGCACGGGATAGGGCATCGTTTGCCCGATAAATGTCAACGTCACACAGACGGACAACAGCACGATGATACCGAAGGGACGCTGTACCGAGACACGCATGATTGCTCCTAAGTGACGATGTACCGTCATGGTATCCATGGCAATCCGTGCATCCGGACCTGTTCAGTGCACCGAAAACCCGTTCTCGGCCATGCGAGAACGGGCCGGGATGACACTACGCTTCGAAGAACGTAGCAATCTGGGTGAGTGACTTTTTGGTGATGACCGGTACCGTGCAGTCGTCGGCGGGATACCCGACCGGTAGCAATAGAAAGGCCCGCTCGTTGTCGCCACGACCGCAAATGTCTGTCAAGAAACCCATCGGGCTCGGGGTGTGCGTGAGCGTGGCCAAGCCGGCCATGTGGATGGCGCTGATTAACATCCCGACTGCAATGCCGACGGACTCGGTGACGTAGTAGTTTTTGCCCTTGCTTCCATCCTCTTTGAGATGATAGCTCTCGGCGAAGCAGACTATGAGCCAGGGAGCGATATCCAAAAACGGTTTGCT
>CAIPUQ010000588.1 GCA_903868295.1 uncultured Roseiflexaceae bacterium | reverse complement strand
ATATATTTGAAAATGCAGGCGAGGTCGTCATGCAAAGAAAAAGCGGGCGAGTACCCCGCTGCGCGGGGCATGACGACCTCGCCCCTGATGCGCCATGACCCAGACATCCCGTACGGCCGTGGCTCCCGTACGGCCGCGGCTCCCGTACGGCCGCGGCTTCCGTAAGGCCGCGGCATGCTGCGGCCCACAGAGAATGTTTAAGCGGGGTTTATTGCATCGAAAATAGAAGCGGGCGAGTACCCCGCTGCGCGGGGCATGACGACCTCGCCCCTGCTGTGCTCGCAGATTGAGTTGAATAAATTGGGGCGGGGTTTATTGCAATAAACCCCGCCCCCATGCACCCAGATTACTTCGTCTATGACCATGCACGTAGGTGCATGGTCAAGGCGTCGGGGTGGCCGTCTTGGTTGGTGTGCGCGAGACATCGACACCGTTGGTTTGGTCGCCGATGACGATGACGCGACCATTACGCAAACCGAGGATGGTGTTGGCGTAGCCGGCCGCGACGGTGTAGATGTCGGTGTATTCGGGTGGGATCACATAGACGTTGTTGTCGTTACGGCCCCAACCAAACACTTTACCGTCATTCTGGACCACCAGCGAGAACTGGTTGCCCGCGCTCACCTGCTTGACGTTGATGGCCGTCGCAGGCACAGTCGCTTGCCCATATGCATTGCCACCCCAGGCGATAACGGACCCGTCGCTGAGCAATGCAATCGAGTGATCGAGACCACCAGCGACCTGGATTACCTTCTTGGCGGGCTTGTTGGCAATTGCAGCAGGGATCTTGACCTGACCTGCAGAACTGCTACCCCACCCTTGCACCGACCCGTCTTTCTTGATGACCAATGAGTGATTCGTACCGCCAGCGATTTGGATGACGTCCTTCAAGCCTTTGGGTACCGTCGATTGCTTGAAGCCACTGTCACCCCAGCTCAATACAGCACCTGTGCTCGTCAGTGCCATACCATGCGCACCACCCGCGGCAATCGACGTAATGCCCTTCTTGGTTCCCGTCGGGAACTTCAGCTGACCCTTCGTGTTTGCTCCCCAACCAAATACCATGCCACCCTTGAGTGCCAGTGCAAAGTTGGTGCCGACTGCGACATCCGTAATACCCGAGCCACAGCATGGCGGAACATTGGCTTGGAACTCGCGGTTCATACCCCAGGTAATCAATGTACCGTTCTGGAGCAGACCGAGCACAAACGATGCACCAACCGCGCCCTTTTTCATCAAGAATGGGATGGGTGTCGGGGTATTGGTCGGTGTAAACGTCCGTGTGTTGGTCGGGGTCATCGTGGCGGTCGGTGTGTAGTTGGTCACAAAGAACTCGCGTACCAGGTCTGCACTCGCACCGTAGATGATGCCGCCACGCGTCCCACCGGCTTGTGCACCCTTGATGCTACACTTGCCGATGCTCACAAACGTGACGCGCTTGCCGACAACCGTACACACAGCTGGCGTGGTACTCGAGAAGGTAATCTCGAGCCCTGACGTGGACGTGCCCGTCAAATCCAACCCCGTCTGATAGAGATGGCTCTCTGGTAGCGTCGGGATGGTGAGCGACTGTGCGACGGGATTGACAGTGAACGACCGCGACACGGGTGGCGCTGCAGCATAGGTCTTGCCGCCAGCAGATCCACCCGCTTGTGCTGCCGTGATGGTGCAGGTGCCAGGGATGATCATGTCGACCAATCCACCACTGTTCACCGTACAAATGGACGGTGTCGTCGATGTAAAGGTCACCGCCAACGTCGACGATGCAGTTGCAGCCACCGTGAAGTCTGGTGTGTTGTAGACCCGGTCCGTCAACGTCGCAAACGTGATGGTCTGTACTGCCTTGACGGTGAACGACCGTACCACGTCTGGTGCCGCAGTGTAGAACACTCCGCCGACGGTGGTTGCAGCCGCCGATACCGTGATCGTACAGGTACCATCCGTCAACAAGGTCACCGAACCGGCACTGTCGATGGTACAGACTGCAGTGGTGTTCGACACATAGGTCAACGTGTTGGCGATGCTCGATGTGGCGCTGATCGTGAACGCGCTATCGTCGGCCTTTTTGTCCGGTGGTGACGCCCAAATGATGTACTGCCCTGATGGGGTCGGTGTCGCCGTCGGCGTGTTGGTGTTGGTCGGCGTCAACGTCGGCGTAAAGGTGTTGGTCGGCGTGTTGGTCGCGGTTGGTGTGTTGGTCGGCGTCGAAGTCGGTGCGAGATTGGTAATCGTGTGCACCACACCATCGTCCTTGAACGAACCGTCACACGTAGGATCACTCAGACCCCAATTGGATGACGCACCGTCATCACCCGGGGCACCGAGCTGGAACATCACATATTCGCCCGAGTCATTAATGACATCGTAGGTGTAACTGACCGGGATGGTCAGGCCACCGCGGTTGTTGGATGGGAAGAGGCCACCGTCATAGTCGCCAGCCGGCACGGCTATTTCCCATGTATCGGATCCACTCGTGTGCGTCACACTGGCCGTCCCGAGTGCGCCGGCACTGACTGTCCCGATGCTGAAGTCGCTATCGCTGACTGCCGTTCCCTCGCGCTT
>CAIPUQ010000587.1 GCA_903868295.1 uncultured Roseiflexaceae bacterium | reverse complement strand
TCCGGTGACGTTTTTGGCCGGCTTGTTTAGCTTCCTCTCGCCGTGTACGTTGCCCATCCTGCCCGCTTATTTTGCATTTACGTTCCAAACAAAACGTGAACGCGTGACAATCATGTCGATTGCCTTTTTTTTGGGATTGGCAACAACAATCGTCGTTTTGGGCGCGAGCGCCACAGCGCTGAGTCGGTTTTTGTTCGGCTACCTTTCCTTGCTCACGTCGTTAGGCGGCGTGTTGATTATTGTTTTTGGGGTGATGAGCTTTTTTGGGATTGGCTTCAGCGGCATGCAGTTGCTCGAACGCCCGGTCGGCGGGATCGTCGGATCGTACCTCTATGGTGCGACCTTTGCGCTGGGTTGGTCGGCCTGTGTCGGACCGATTTTGGGGGCGTTGTTGACCATGTTGGCGACGCAGGGGATCGCTGTCGCCCAGGGTGCGTTGCTCGCGTTCGTCTATGCTTTGGGCTTGGGAACGCCGTTGATTATCATTTCGACCTATTTCAGCCGATTGGGTAATGGCTCGAAGTTCTGGCAGGTCATCAAGGGCAAAGCGTACTTTGTGACCATCGGCGGCCGCGAATTGATGCTCCATACGACCAGCATGGCCAGTGGTGTGTTGTTGGTCCTGATGGGGGTGTTGTTGGCGACGGGCAATTTGGCCACTATTGGCGAGTGGTCCCGCCAGTCTGCCCTGTCGGAGTATTCGCTCCAATTCGAAAGCTGGCTACAGAGCCTTATAGCAGGACGATGATGCAATGACACAGAAAAAACACGCGGCCGGCGCCGTGGTCTTTCGTCGTACGTCCGAAGGCCCGCGCTTTTTGATTATCTATGATGCATACGGCCATTGGACCTTCCCCAAAGGACACCTCGAAGCAGACGAATCGAGCGCCGCTGCGGCCCGGCGCGAGGTCGCCGAAGAGACCGGTGTGAACGGGCACCTCGGACCGCTGGTCCACTCAATTTTTTACCCGGTCGTCAAAAAAGGCGTCACCTACGACAAACAGGTCGATTGGTACCTGCTCGAGGCCGACAACGATGGCGTCGTCCTCCAGGCCGAAGAAGGCATCACCGCCTATCAGTGGGAGACTGCCGACGAAGTCCAGGCGCTCCTCGACTATCCGCAACTCGACGAGGTGTTCGCCAAAGCGCGCGACGTCCTCGGAGTCTAAACACCTATTCATAAGGAGCATGCTTGCAACCGGCGTATTCTGTTGAGCGCGTCTACGCGTACCCACTCGAAAAACTCTGGCAGGCGTGGACCCAAGCCGCCGCATTACAATCCTGGTACCACGGGGTCGAACACCGCTGCGTACCCAATTCGGTCACCGAAGACGCGGCGGTCGGGGCGATTTGGTCTGTAGGGATCGATGTGCCGCAATACAACATCCAAGTCTTTTTCTACGGTACATACAGCACGGTGACGCCGCAGACGCAGCTGGTGCACACGATGCATTACACCGAAATGGCCGAAGAATTCGCCATCAAAGACATGAGCACGCCCGCCCACCGCGTCGTCATCGACTTCGAACAACGCCCCGGCGGCACATGGGTGCGCTTTGCACAGTACGGCGATATGCCCGCCGATCAAGTCCCGCTCGCGACCGCTGGCATGCAAAGTTACTTCGATTCGCTCCAGAACTATCTCGATCAATAGCGCCCGGGGGGTTTTTGAGCAGGGTATTTTGCGCAGGGTTTATTGCAATAAACCCTGCGCAATTTTTTTATCAACATCCATTACCGCGCCAGGCGTTCGCGGATTTTGGTGTAGATGAGCTGATACGCCATCAGCACCGGCGTAATGCGAAACTGCCACGCAACGCCCAGATAGACGGCTACCGCAATCACCGAGAGGATGCCCACCTGCACGACCATTGGCCACGTATCGGCACCGACCAATGTGCTCGCGGCGCTGACCAGCGCCCAGCTGATACCACCGGCCATGGCACACAACGCGATTGTCTGCGCCAGACCCAACCCGCGCAAATCGAACAACCGATGCGCGAGCACGGCCATCAACAGCATGTGGGTAATCCACTGGAACGAGTTGGCAAAAGCCAGCGTTTGGGCGCTGGGTCCAAAGAACGCCAGCCCAATGACCACCCCGATGCCGTACCCGCCGATTGCAGCTCCTTGGACCAAGTTGGGTGCCAGGGTCCGGCCACGTGCATAGTAGGCATAGAGCAAAATCTGATCGATGGCGGCGGCCGGTAATCCGGGGATGTACCATTTGAGGGTATCGGCGACCGCCAGTGTGTCGGCCGCAGCAAATGCATTGCGTTGCAGAACCAACCCGGTCAACGGGATGCGCACCAGCCACAGAATAACCGCTGCCGGCACGATGAGTGCCACCACCACCGTCAACGCCTGGGCCACGGTTGTACGGAACGCAGCACGGTCAGCATCGTCACGCAAGCGCGCCAATGTGGGCAAGATCGCCGTCGACACCGCTGCCGCGACCAATCCCAATGGGAACTGGATGAGTGTTGTGGCATAGCGCATCGTCGGCAAGACGTCTGCGCCGTAACTGCTGCCCAGGCGCCGATCAATGACCGTGCCGATCGCCGAAAAACCCATCCCCAACGCAACCGGCGCATACAGGCGCAACATTTCGCGGATAGCGGGATTGCGCCAATCCGTGCGCCATTGGATGTGCATTGTCCGCAGCCCCGATGCCTGCAAGGCAACCTGTGCCAGCGCACCGAAGACCATTCCTACCGCCAACGCCACGGGCCCGACGATGGGGGTAAACGCCAGCGCACCGACAATCAACCCGATGTTGAACACGCTCGTCACAAACGCTGGCAAGACGAACCGTTGCTGTGCCTGCAAAACCGCCGTCATCACCCCCGCGACGACCATACACGGCACCGCAAAGAGCATCCAGCGCACCATGGTCGTGGTCAATGCCTGCATGGGTGCATCGAATCCGCCCGCCAACCACTGCACCATCTGCGGCGCAAACCAGACCATCGGCAACACCAGGCCGCTGACGACCACAATCATCAAACTCAGCACCTGCGACACGAGGCGGTCGCGTGCCTCGGGTTGCGCTGCGACGCGGCTAAACACGGGTACCAGGGCTGCGCTTATAGCACCACTGAGCAACAAGTCGTACACGAGGGTGGGGATTGTTGCAGCAGCCGTGAACGCCGCGAGTTCTTCGCCACGGCCATAGGTCGCTGCAAAAACCGCCTCACGGATGACTCCGATGAGGCGGCTGGTAATGTTCCCGACGGCGATTAACACCGCCGCCATCGCTATGGTGCGTCCTTGTGTCTGACCAGTGGTCACGCGGACCTCTTTCGTCCCTGATTAGGGAAGATATTTCATCGGGTCGACCGCCTTGCCGCCCACTTTGATCGTAAAGTGCAAGTGTACACCGGTCGAATAACCACCACCTGCGGCATCGTAGCTACTGCCCATCAGACCAATAAAGTCGCCCATGTCGACGACGTCGCCCGGCCGAACGGGTGGCTTTTTGAGCATATGTCCATACACCGACTGTACCCCGTTGCCGTGGTCGATTTTGACACACCAGCCGTAACCGCTACACCAGCCGCCTTCGAATACGCGCCCGTAGCGTGCCGCATAAATACCCGTGCCTGCTTTGTTGGCAAAATCGATGCCGTTGTGGAACGAGTAGAACGGGTTACTACGCCAGCCAAACCCAGAGGTCAACTGCCCGGTCGTCGGCCAGACCCACCGTGGCGGCGGGTACGGGACGTTGTTGATACTGGGCAAGCCTTCAATCAGCCCATCGGACATCCCCAACAGCGACCCTTTGACCCAGCCGAGCTCGCCCGGTGCGTATTCGAGTTTGATCCAACTCCCGTAGCGCCCGATTGGGATGAGCCGTTGGCCGAGGGCGAGCGTGCCGATTTTGTCGTAGGCACGCCCTGGTCCACCGCGCAGGTTGGTCTCGTCTTCGAGCACCGTGACGGTCTCTATTGCTTCCATACCAGCGACGCCCTCGGCACTGCCGTATTTGTTGATAGTGGCGTCGGGATACGCGGGCACGGCAAACGGGATAAACACCTCTCGGTCGACGACCAAGTCTTCGTCGCGGGTGACGCGATTGGCGCGGAACAACGTG
>CAIPUQ010000586.1 GCA_903868295.1 uncultured Roseiflexaceae bacterium | reverse complement strand
GTCATTGAGACCGGCCGACAGTTGATAGCCGCCGGCGGGTTGCTCATCGGCGCGGATAATCCAATTGCCCGACCAGACGACCGACACCGAGAGGAGCGCGCGCTGGTCGCGGGTCAACCCCACCCATGGGTGCATGCCGTGTGACGACCGACCCGAGCGCGTCTGCCAGACGACGTCGCCGATGAGGCGCTGTGCTTTGGGCTCGAACTCACTGCCCCAGCCACCGCTGTAGCCGATGCTTTCGTACGAACCGGTGGGGATATCGATGACCAGCGTGTCGATACGGTGGATGGTGACGGCTGCATTGGCCCGATTGCTGACGGACACACCTGCTTCGAGGAGGTGCGTGCCCGCGTATGTTTTGAAGGTTTGGGTGATTTGGATGCGCTGTGGGGTGTCGTAGTTGAATGTGGTGCACTGCATGCCGGCGCCGTCGTGCGTCTGCTGGATGTCGGTCAGGCGCACGCCAGGGGTGAGTGCGGTGACAACCTGGTCACCCAGGTCGATGCGAAAGAGCGGGCTGCTCGCGGTGCCCCAGAGCACGTCGTGTGCACGTATTGCCGCGATACCGGGTTGCCGGTCGGGGTGCATCGTGATGACGAGTCCGCCTGAGCCAATAACCACGTCGTTGTGAGTGCTCATCTGAATGACTTTCGCATGTATGAATAGAGTAACCAAATGCTACGCTGTTCACAGTAAAATGTCAATGAAGCGGGGCATCGGGCAGGGTTGTGCCCTGATGCATACCCACGCAGAGGAGGGGCAGATGCGCATCGAAGCCGTGGATTTCTTTTATTTGTCGATGCCCGAGGTGTTGGACATCGGCGACGGCAGCCAAGACGCGTTGTTGGTACGGGTGCAAGCGGGCCCATACGTCGGCTGGGGCGAGTGCGAGGCATCGCCGCTGGTGTCGATCGCCAGCTTTGTGACGCCGATGTCGCATAGTGCCTGCAAACCGGTGCGTGACTCGGTGCTCGGCCAGACCCTCGAAACGGTTGCCGATATTGCCCGCATCTGTGCCGTGGTCCACGCCAATAGCCTCGATTTGTTGCAGATGCCGCATACCCTGTCGGGCATCGAAATCGCGCTCTGGGACCTGCTCGGCAAGCGCTTCGAGACGCCGGTCTACAAGTTGCTCGGCGCACCGACTGCCTATGCCAAGCAACCCTATGCGTCGCAGTTGTTTGGCGACACCCCGCACGAGACGTATACGAAAGCACGGCGCGTCAGCGCAGACGGATACCGCGCCGCCAAGTTCGGCTGGGGACCGTATGGTCTGGGGAGCGTGGCGGCTGATGCAGAACAAATCGCCGCAGCCCGTGAGGGATTGGGGTCGGATGGGATTCTACTGGTCGATGCCGGGACGGTCTGGCTCGACGATGTCGAACTGGCCCTGCCGCGACTGGCGGCCTTGCGCGCTGCCAACACGACCTGGTTAGAAGAACCGTTCTTGTCCGGAGCGTTATCGGCGTATGCCGCATTGGCGCGCCAGTCAGGCAGCGT
>CAIPUQ010000585.1 GCA_903868295.1 uncultured Roseiflexaceae bacterium | reverse complement strand
GATGCGCTTGCCTGATGCCCTGCCAACAGGCAGTGCCGGTGCGGTTTTTCACACGATTATGAGTGGTTCCGATCAGGTGACATTTGCTGATCGGAGCGCACCATCGAGTGTAGAGCCGCTGTTGGTCACATTCCAACGGATTCTGAGCGTCAAAATCAGCGACACCCCTTAGAGTTTGGCGGGGTCGCTGATGAACGCCTGGAGGAGTCTGATGGTTGCCCACATGTCGGCAGGGTCGACTGCCTCAAACGCCGTGTGGGTATAGCGTGTCGGGATACCAATCAGCAGCGCTGGGATACCAGCGCCGATAAACGATGCACCATCCGACCCGTAGTTCGCATACACTCCATGCTGCACGGGGATCCCCAACCGTTGTGCCAAGTCCACACAATGCCACAGCATGCGTCGGTCATATTGGATAGCGGCATCCTTGTGGACCAACGTCGGTCCTCCGCCCAGCCGCGCGTCGTATTCACGCATCCCGACCGTCGGTACATCGCCGGTCAACCCCACATCGAGTGCCAACACCATGTCGAAGTCACCGCGGACTGCGAGCGCACGGGCACCATGCAAGCCGTTTTCTTCTTGGATGGTTGCAGCAAACCAGAGCTCGCACCCCAAGGTAGCGACGTCCACGCTGTGGAGCACGACATCCATGAGTGCCAGCGGCATACGATCGTCCATCGCTTTGCCAGACAACAAGCGCCCAATCCGTTGCACCGGACGATGCCAGATAACCGGCGCACCGACATGCACCCCCAACCCCAGTGCCTCGGCACGACTACTCACCCCGATATCGACAAAGATGTCCTCAAAACCGAGATGTGCTTTGTCGACTTGGGCTTGGGTCATCACATGGCCACTCGCTGCGGCAAATAGACCGCTTGCGACTACCCCATCACGTCCGATGACTTGCGCATTTTGCCCGATGAAGTAGCGCCGATCTGGTGACGCCCGGCGCGGCCCTTGCGCGGTGTCCAACAACAAAAAGCCGTCATCGGTGATGGAACGTACGACAAATCCGATTTCGTCCATGTGTGCCTGAATGACGACCTTCGGTCCAGTGCCCCCCACTTTGACCAACAGGTTGCCCACACGATCCACGGTGATTTCTTGGACCAAGCCGCCCCAGCGTTCGATGAGCGACTCACGTACTGCTGCCTCGGCACCGCTGGGGCCGGGGATGTCACAGAGCTGCGAAAGGACATCGTAGAGCATTGCTTCGTTCATCGAACCCTCCTACTGGGCATCGGTTTATTCGCTGTCAGTTACTTTGCCAATATGCGCAAACTCGCCGGGTATCAGGCCAATCGCCGTCGTCAGTGCCCCTGCAGCATGCTGGAGCGGAATGATTTCTGCGAGAGGGGCATAGTCCAACGCGGGGATGACCGTCACCGGGTATGGCTTGGGCTCGGTGACGGGACCAATCAGCCATACCGCGCTGCCATAGGCATGCAGTTCGTCGGCGAGACGCACATCAAAGCCCAACGTCGATCCCGGACCAGCACAGATAATTGCCCGCAACTTGGGGCCGGCGATTTCGAGCGGCCCGTGACGAAACTGGGCGCTACTCAGTGCGTCTGCCGGCATGCGCGCGGTCTCTTTGAACAACAACGAACCCGCCATTGCCGATGCATACGACGGACCGCGGCCCACAAAGGTAATCGCCCCCCAGGTGCGCCACAGTGCCGGCAGTTCACTCGCAACAAAGCTCGCATTGAGCGTCTGCATAGCGCTCAACGAAGGCTGGATGGCACGTTGAATCTGCTCGGTCGACTCGCCCACCACGAGGCGTACCAACACCCCGAGTGCCACCAGCGAAGTCGTGTAGGTCTTGGTCGCTACGGCGCGCTCGGCACCGGCCAAATGCGGCACTACTGCATGGGCAGCCTTGGCTAGCGTGCCGTTGGGGTTATTGGTGACCGCGATGATGGTCGACTGCGGCTTGACGTTTTGGAGCAGGCGCACCGCTTCGATGGTCTCGCCGGATTGCGAAATGATAATCAGCAGCGAGTCCGCCGTCAATGCCGCCGCACCAAAGTGCAACAGCTCGGACAGCTCGATATGCTGGACTGCATACCCGGCTGCCAATAACGTCAGCATTGCGGGATAGGCCGAATAAAACGAACTCCCCATACCGGTCAAAATAATCCGCTTACCACGTGCGGCGCGGAGCAGTGCGGCGGCAGCGTGTGTCTGACTGCCAGCCGCCAAATGCGTGTGCAAGGCTGTCGTCAACAGGGCTGGCTGGGCGAGGATGTCGGTTGCGTAGTCGGTCGTCATGAGAGCAGCTCCTCTAAGCGGGAAGGGTTATTGGGCAATCAGTGCGCGTGCAGTATGGACGTCGATGAGCTCGGCAGGTCCGGCGACGACACCAGGAATGATATCGATGTCGGGGAACAATGCCCGTATCGCCGCGCGCACTGCATCTGCATCAACTTGACGGTGCATGAATACCGCAGTCGGCCCCGTATCGGTCGAACAATAGACGGGAATCCCGCGTGCCCGCAGGTCATTACACATGCGGAACAGCGCGATGTTCTCGAATTCCCAGCCAATGATTTTGTAGTCGTCGCCGCCCGACATGGTAATGCCGTGCAGGCGCATGCTGTCAATCTCAGCCATGCGACCGAGGTACTGCCAATCGTCGCGCTGTATGGCTTCGATCATGGCGATGACTTCTGCCGAACGCGTTGTCATCCAGCCGGCAAACAACGTACTATCGGGTGCATCGTGATGGGCTTGTTCGGTTTTGAGACCGATCCGCGACGGGATCGGGACAGTCGTCAAGGCAGCGTCGGCGAACATGCCGGGCCGGTCGAGTCGGAGTGCAAAACTATCCGTGTGTTCCATGCCTTGATGCGAAAGCCAGAGCGCGATGCCGCCCACTGCGGCACGGCAGCCCGACCCCGCCAACAAGCGAGCGATGCAGCTGACAAAGCGGTGGTTTGCAACCAACTCTGGGCCAAACAACGCACCGATGGCTGCAACTGCCAGCGCTGCAGACCCAGACGCGCTCGAGCCAAGCCCTTTGCCGGCGACTTTCGCGCGAAAGAAGTTGCGCGTCTGCACCCGTGCCTGCCAGGTCACCCCGGCGATGCCACGCAATGCGTCGAGCGTCTGGATGACCCGATCGCGTTCGCGGCCGTGGGCTGGCTCGCTCCCCATCCAGATGTCATCGTCGCCCAAATCCGGGTCGTACTCGACGACGGTGACGGTATGGGCAGCATCACTGTTGAGCGAAATGCTGGGTAAATACGCGATGCGGGTTTGCCAATCGGCAAGCCCGTGATACTTCAAAATGCCCTGCATGGGGTACGCCTTGGCCGCGGCTGCGTGCCGTGCACGCGGTGTCGGGAGCGTCGCAGGGTATGCCGCAACCGTGTAGCCGTGCGCCATCAGCGCCGTCAAGATTGCCTCGTTGCCGGCTTGCATCAGTGGAATGTTCGCCGCAAGACCGTCACGGCTGGTGCTCATCGGAATGCCTCGTTCCATACGTCCAATATGTGTGGTAGTGTACCATTATTCATCGAAAGCCTCCTCTGCACTGACCTGCAGAGCGACCGCACACCGTACGGAGGTATTGCAATGGTTGTGTTTGTGATGATTGATGGTATGCGTCCTGATTCCATCGACGCGGCAAACTGCGTCAACCTGCAGGCGTTCATGCGACGCGGGGCGAGCACGATGCGGGCGCAGAGCGTCATGCCGAGTGTGACCCTCCCATGTCACACATCGATTTTTCATTCGGTGCCACCAGGGCGGCATGGAATAACAACCAACTATTTTGTCCCAATGGCACGACCAGTGCCCGGGCTGGTAGAGGTCGCCCGCATGCACGGCAAAAAATCTGCATTTGTCCACAACTGGGAGCCACTGCGTGATATGACACGCCCCGAGCAACTGTCATACAGCTGGTGCCATGAACCGCCCCTCGACCAGAGTTACGATGACGAAATGCACCGCGAAGCCGTCCGGGTCGTTCAAACACAACGCTATGATTTTGTGTTTGTCTACTACGGGTCGGTCGACACCGCCGGCCATGTCTATGGCTGGATGGAGCAGGGCTATCTCGACCAGCTGACCCATGTCGACACCTTGGTCGGTGAACTCCTCGCTGCTATCCCGGCGGATAGTCACGTCGTCATCCAAGCCGACCACGGTGGCCACGAGCGCACCCATGGTACCGACATGCCCGAAGACATGACCATTCCATGGATGGCAGCAGGCCCACAGATCAAAACCAATTACACTATTGGCCGCAGCGTCTCGCTGCTCGACACTGCACCCACCCTCGCGCGCATGCTGGGTTTCGGCAACCACGAGGATTGGAACGGTACAAGCATCGACGAAATGTTCATCGACGCATAAAACTTCTGCCATTCGATACATACACGCAGCGGTTCTATCCGTACGTACGGATAGAACCGCTGCGTGTATGTATCGAATGGCAGAAGTTTTATGCGTCGATGAACATTTCGTCGATGCTTGTACCGTTCCAATCCTCGTGGTTGCCGAAACCCAGCATGCGCGCGAGGGTGGGTGCAGTGTCGAGCAGCGAGACGCTGCGGCCAATAGTGTAATTGGTTTTGATCTGTGGGCCTGCTGCCATCCATGGAATGGTCATGTCTTCGGGCATGTCGGTACCATGGGTGCGCTCGTGGCCACCGTGGTCGGCTTGGATGACGACGTGACTATCCGCCGGGATAGCAGCGAGGAGTTCACCGACCAAGGTGTCGACATGGGTCAGCTGGTCGAGATAGCCCTGCTCCATCCAGCCATAGACATGGCCGGCGGTGTCGACCGACCCGTAGTAGACAAACACAAAATCATAGCGTTGTGTTTGAACGACCCGGACGGCTTCGCGGTGCATTTCGTCATCGTAACTCTGGTCGAGGGGCGGTTCATGGCACCAGCTGTATGACAGTTGCTCGGGGCGTGTCATATCACGCAGTGGCTCCCAGTTGTGGACAAATGCAGATTTTTTGCCGTGCATGCGGGCGACCTCTACCAGCCCGGGCACTGGTCGTGCCATTGGGACAAAATAGTTGGTTGTTATTCCATGCCGCCCTGGTGGCACCGAATGAAAAATCGATGTGTGACATGGGAGGGTCACACTCGGCATGACGCTCTGCGCCCGCATCGTGCTCGCCCCGCGTCGCATGAACGCCTGCAGGTTGACGCAGTTTGCCGCGTCGATGGAATCAGGACGCATACCATCAATCATCACAAACACAACCATTGCAATACCTCCGTACGGTGTGCGGTCGCTCTGCAGGTCAGTGCAGAGGAGGCTTTCGATGAATAATGGTACACTACCACACATATTGGACGTATGGAACGAGGCATTCCGATGAGCACCAGCCGTGACGGTCTTGCGGCGAACATTCCACTGATGCAAGCCGGCAACGAGGCAATCTTGACGGCGCTGATGGCGCACGGCTACACGGTTGCGGCATACCCTGCGACGCTCCCGACACCGCGTGCACGGCACGCAGCCGCGGCCAAGGCGTACCCCATGCAGGGCATTTTGAAGTATCACGGGCTTGCCGATTGGCAAACCCGCATCGCGTATTTACCCAGCATTTCGCTCAACAGTGATGCTGCCCATACCGTCACCGTCGTCGAGTACGACCCGGATTTGGGCGACGATGACATCTGGATGGGGAGCGAGCCAGCCCACGGCCGCGAACGCGATCGGGTCATCCAGACGCTCGACGCATTGCGTGGCATCGCCGGGGTGACCTGGCAGGCACGGGTGCAGACGCGCAACTTCTTTCGCGCGAAAGTCGCCGGCAAAGGGCTTGGCTCGAGCGCGTCTGGGTCTGCAGCGCTGGCAGTTGCAGCCATCGGTGCGTTGTTTGGCCCAGAGTTGGTTGCAAACCACCGCTTTGTCAGCTGCATCGCTCGCTTGTTGGCGGGGTCGGGCTGCCGTGCCGCAGTGGGCGGCATCGCGCTCTGGCTTTCGCATCAAGGCATGGAACACACGGATAGTTTTGCACTCCGACTCGACCGGCCCGGCATGTTCGCCGACGCTGCCTTGACGACTGTCCCGATCCCGTCGCGGATCGGTCTCAAAACCGAACAAGCCCATCACGATGCACCCGATAGTACGTTGTTTGCCGGCTGGATGACAACGCGTTCGGCAGAAGTCATCGCCATGATCGAAGCCATACAGCGCGACGATTGGCAGTACCTCGGTCGCATGGCTGAGATTGACAGCATGCGCCTGCACGGCATTACCATGTCGGGCGGCGACGACTACAAAATCATTGGCTGGGAATTCGAGAACATCGCGCTGTTCCGCATGTGTAATGACCTGCGGGCACGCGGGATTCCCGTCTATTGTTCGACCGATACGGGGCCGACTGCGGTATTCATGCACCGTCAAGTTGATGCAGATGCAGTGCGCGCGGCGATACGGGCATTGTTCCCCGACATCGATATCATTCCTGGTGTCGTCGCCGGACCTGCCGAGCTCATCGACGTCCATACTGCACGCGCACTGATTGCCCAATAACCCTTCCCGCTTAGAGGAGCTGCTCTCATGACGACCGACTACGCAACCGACATCCTCGCCCAGCCAGCCCTGTTGACGACAGCCTTGCACACGCATTTGGCGGCTGGCAGTCAGACACACGCTGCCGCCGCACTGCTCCGCGCCGCACGTGGTAAGCGGATTATTTTGACCGGTATGGGGAGTTCGTTTTATTCGGCCTATCCCGCAATGCTGACGTTATTGGCAGCCGGGTATGCAGTCCAGCATATCGAGCTGTCCGAGCTGTTGCACTTTGGTGCGGCGGCATTGACGGCGGACTCGCTGCTGATTATCATTTCGCAATCCGGCGAGACCATCGAAGCGGTGCGCCTGCTCCAAAACGTCAAGCCGCAGTCGACCATCATCGCGGTCACCAATAACCCCAACGGCACGCTAGCCAAGGCTGCCCATGCAGTAGTGCCGCATTTGGCCGGTGCCGAGCGCGCCGTAGCGACCAAGACCTACACGACTTCGCTGGTGGCACTCGGGGTGTTGGTACGCCTCGTGGTGGGCGAGTCGACCGAGCAGATTCAACGTGCCATCCAGCCTTCGTTGAGCGCTATGCAGACGCTCAATGCGAGCTTTGTTGCGAGTGAACTGCCGGCACTGTGGCGCACCTGGGGGGCGATTACCTTTGTGGGCCGCGGTCCGTCGTATGCATCGGCAATGGCGGGTTCGTTGTTGTTCAAAGAGACCGCGCGCATGCCGGCAGACGCACTGAGTAGCGCCCAGTTTCGTCACGGGCCGCTCGAAATCGCCGGCCCCAAGTTGCGGGCAATTATCTGTGCTGGTCCGGGATCGACGTTGGGCTTTGATGTGCGTCTCGCCGACGAACTGCATGCCTATGGCAGCGCGGTATGGCTGATTGGTCCCGTCACCGAGCCCAAGCCATACCCGGTGACGGTCATCCCCGCGTTGGACTATGCCCCTCTCGCAGAAATCATTCCGCTCCAGCATGCTGCAGGGGCACTGACGACGGCGATTGGCCTGATACCCGGCGAGTTTGCGCATATTGGCAAAGTAACTGACAGCGAATAAACCGATGCCCAGTAGGAGGGTTCGATGAACGAAGCAATGCTCTACGATGTCCTTTCGCAGCTCTGTGACATCCCCGGCCCCAGCGGTGCCGAGGCAGCAGTACGTGAGTCGCTCATCGAACGCTGGGGCGGCTTGGTCCAAGAAATCACCGTGGATCGTGTGGGCAACCTGTTGGTCAAAGTGGGGGGCACTGGACCGAAGGTCGTCATTCAGGCACACATGGACGAAATCGGATTTGTCGTACGTTCCATCACCGATGACGGCTTTTTGTTGTTGGACACCGCGCAAGGGCCGCGCCGGGCGTCACCAGATCGGCGCTACTTCATCGGGCAAAATGCGCAAGTCATCGGACGTGATGGGGTAGTCGCAAGCGGTCTATTTGCCGCAGCGAGTGGCCATGTGATGACCCAAGCCCAAGTCGACAAAGCACATCTCGGTTTTGAGGACATCTTTGTCGATATCGGGGTGAGTAGTCGTGCCGAGGCACTGGGGTTGGGGGTGCATGTCGGTGCGCCGGTTATCTGGCATCGTCCGGTGCAACGGATTGGGCGCTTGTTGTCTGGCAAAGCGATGGACGATCGTATGCCGCTGGCACTCATGGATGTCGTGCTCCACAGCGTGGACGTCGCTACCTTGGGGTGCGAGCTCTGGTTTGCTGCAACCATCCAAGAAGAAAACGGCTTGCATGGTGCCCGTGCGCTCGCAGTCCGCGGTGACTTCGACATGGTGTTGGCACTCGATGTGGGGTTGACCGGCGATGTACCGACGGTCGGGATGCGTGAATACGACGCGCGGCTGGGCGGAGGACCGACGTTGGTCCACAAGGATGCCGCTATCCAATATGACCGACGCATGCTGTGGCATTGTGTGGACTTGGCACAACGGTTGGGGATCCCCGTGCAGCATGGAGTGTATGCGAACTACGGGTCGGATGGTGCATCGTTTATCGGCGCTGGTATCCCAGCGCTGCTGATTGGTATCCCGACACGCTATACCCACACGGCGTTTGAGGCAGTCGACCCTGCCGACATGTGGGCAACCATCAGACTCCTCCAGGCGTTCATCAGCGACCCCGCCAAACTCTAAGGGGTGTCGCTGATTTTGACGCTCAGAATCCGTTGGAATGTGACCAACAGCGGCTCTACACTCGATGGTGCGCTCCGATCAGCAAATGTCACCTGATCGGAACCACTCATAATCGTGTGAAAAACCGCACCGGCACTGCCTGTTGGCAGGGCATCAGGCAAGCGCATC
>CAIPUQ010000584.1 GCA_903868295.1 uncultured Roseiflexaceae bacterium | reverse complement strand
TCCCCATCGAGGCGGTAACCGACGCAGATCTTGATTTCTGACAACTCGTCCAACACATCCAACTTGGTCAACGCCAGTCGATCGATGCCGTTGAGTTGGGCTGCATAGCGTGAAGCAACGGCGTCGAACCAGCCGACGCGGCGCAGGCGACCGGTGGTGGTACCCACCTCGGCCCACGGCTTTCCCATTTGGCGCAGTGCTTCGGCGGTCGCACCTTCGACCTCACTGGGGAACGGACCCGAGCCCACCCGACTGGTGAACGCCTTGTAGACGCCCATCACATGATCGAGTGCACGCGGTGCAATGCCCGCGCCTTGGCAGGCGCCGGCGATCCCCGGCATCGACGACGTCACAAACGGGTAGGTGCCATGGTCGATGTCCAACATGACCCCCTGGGCACCCTCGAGCAACATGGGCGTTTTGGCGGCCAGGGCGGCCTGCACGACGCCATAGATGTCGCCGATATACGGCGCCAGCCGTTGCCCATAGCCAGCGTATTCGGCCACCAATGTGTCCAAATCATAGGTCGGGGCGTTATAAAAATCCGCAAAGAGTTTGTTTTTGGTGGCGACTATTGGTGTCAAGACGCGCCGCAACACGACCGCGTCACGCAGATCCCCGACCCGCACACCCGACCGGGCCGTTTTGTCGGCGTAGGCCGGGCCAATGCCACGACCGGTGGTGCCGATTTTGGCGTCGCCGCGCAACAGCTCGTCGAGGCGGTCCTGTTCGACGTGGTAGGGCATGACGACATGGGCGCGATCACTGATACGCAGGTTTTCGACCACAATACCACGGGCAATCAACCCGTCGAGCTCGCCGATAAAGTGCTTTGGATTGACAACCGTCCCGTTGCCGACGATGTTCATGGTGTTGGGTTCGAATATCCCCGCAGGCACCAAGTTGAGCTTAAATGTGCCGTGCCGATTAACCACGGTATGTCCTGCATTATTGCCACCGCCGTAGCGGACGACGGTCGCTGCGCGTGCCGCCAAAATATCGATAATATGGCCTTTGCCCTCGTCGCCCCATTGAGCGCCGACTACTGCTACCACTGCCATGGGTCTATCCTTCCGTCTGTACGGGAGCGTTGTGCCACACAAAACACACGCGCGCAACAACCCGTCGCTCGCGTCGTGTAATGGTATTATAGTGGAACTGCGAAAGAGGACATATGGAATTAACGACACTCACGATTATCGTCCAGCTCATTTTTCTCGAAGGCATCTTGTCGATCGACAACGCGGCCGTGCTTGGTGCAATGGTCAACCATTTGCCCAACGACAAGCCCATCCCCTGGCCGCGCCGCTTGGCCCATTTGCACGCCTGGGGCGATCGCGTGTTGGGCAATCAGCGCGATGCAGCGCTCAAAGTCGGCTTGCTCGGCGCGTACGTTGGTCGTGGCGCGATGCTCGTCTTGGCCGGCTGGATTATTCAGTTCCCCTGGTTGCGGGTGCTCGGCGCAGCCTATCTCATCTATTTGGCGATTCGCCATTTCGGCGAAGAGTTCGACCGGAGCGGCGAAGACGGCCATGCCGGCACGAATCGCCTCAACAGCAGTGGCTTTTGGGGTACCGTGTTGGCCCTTGAACTGGCCGATTTGGCCTTTTCGATCGACAACGTCATCGCCGCGGTTGCCCTTTCCAATCAACTCTGGGTGGTCATGCTGGGCGTCGCCATCGGGATTTTGGTGATGCGCTTTGCGGCACAGATTTTCAGCAAGCTCATCGCCTGGGAGCCGGCCGTCCAGACCGCCGCGTTCCTGTTGTTGCTGACGATTGGTACCGAGTTGATCCTGCACGAATATGCCCACATCACGTTGACCGAGTTCCAACAGTTTGGTATTTCACTAGGGGTCATGCTGGGCACGATTGTCATCGCCCGCACACCACTCAAACGCGTTGTGGTACCCATCTTGTGGCCGGTGCGCTGGCTGTTCTACGCCATCACTATGGTCCTCGACCGTACTGTCGATCTATTCAAAACCCCGTTCATCCGCACCAAATAGCAACACAAACGAGAACCGCGGGGTGCGCGTTGCGCACCCCGCGGTTCGTGTCTGCGGCACCTACGCCATCTGGTTGTAGCCGGGTACCGTCAAGAACTCGGTGAACTCAGGATTGAGGACCAGTTCGTCCAACAATGCCACTGCCTGTTCGAGGCGTGGCCCGCCCAGACGTTCCTGGAGCTTCTGGACCTCTTCGGTGCGGGTCATCTTGTACAGATAGGCGTCGACCGGGCGGCCGTCGTCCAGTTTGGCGCCGTGGTGCACCCACTGCCAAATCTGCGAGCGCGAGATTTCTGCCGTGGCGACGTCTTCCATCAAGTAGTTGATGGCCACCGCTCCACGCCCGCCGAACCAGGCTTCGATGTACTGCAATGCGACGTTGATGTTGTTGCGCAGCCCCTGCTCGGTGATGTCGCCGATGGGGATGGTCAGCAAATCGGCAGCGGTGATGCTCACCTGCGGCACATAGGTGATTTGGTTTTCGCTCGAAAAGGCCTTCTTGAAGATCTCGTGCACCGGTTTGACCAGCCCTGGGTGGGCTACCCATGCGCCGTCGAAGCCTTGATCGGCCTCGCGCTGCTTGTCGTCGGCCAAGCGATGCATCGAGCGCGTGTTGGCGTTGACGTCGTCTTTGCGCGGGATAATCGCCGACATGCCGCCCATTGCGTGTGCACCACGGCGGTGACAGGTGGCCACCAACAGCTCGGCCGCCGACCGCAAGAAGTGCACCGCCATCGTCACCTGCGCGCGATCCGGCAACACGAAGTCGTCGCGATGATTGAAGGCCTTGATGAAGCTATAAATGTAGTCCCAGCGGCCGTGATTCAGGCCGCTCGAGTGGTCGCGCAACTCGTACAAAATCTCGTGCATTTCGAACACTGCCAAAATATGCTCGATGAGCACCGTGGCACGGATGCTGCCCTGGGGAATACCCAGTTTGTCTTGGGCATAGACAAAGATGTCGTTCCACAAGCGGGCCTCGAGGTGGCTCTGCAATTTGGGCAGATAGACGTACGGCCCGCTACCACGCTTGAGCAGTTCTTTTGCGTTGTGGAACAAGTACAACCCAAGGTCAAAGATGCCGCCCGACACCGGTTTGCCGTTGTAGGTGACATGCTTTTCGTCCAAATGCCAGCCACGCACACGTACCGCCAGCACTGCTGTCTGGTCGTTGAGGCGATAAACCGTGCCGTCTTTGGCGGTGAACGAAATCGTGCGGCGGATGGCGTCGCGCAGATTGATTTGACCCTGCACGATGTTGTCCCACAGCGGCGCATTGGCGTCTTCGAAGTCTGCCATAAAGACTTGGGCACCCGAGTTGAGGGCGTTGATGACCATCTTGCGGTCGACGGGGCCGGTGATTTCGGTGCGGCGATTGCGGAAGTCCGCTGGGATCGGTGCGACCTTCCAATCGTTGGCCCGGATGTCTGCGGTCTCGGGATTGAAATCGGGCAACACCCCTGCTTTGAGCTCGTTCCAGCGCGTCACGCGCCGTGCCAAGAGTGCACTGCGGCGCTCTTCGTAGCGTTCGATCAGATCCTCGACAAATGCCAACGCCTCACGCGTCAAAATCTCGTTGTAGCCAGGCTTCATCGGCCCAGTAATGACTAATCCCTCAGGCATGAGCTATCCTTTCAGCGTCGGTTATTCGTTGACTATCGCCATATTCAAGTGTTCGCCCAGATTGCGAAAATCCGCAACCCAATCCATGGCGACCACATCACCCGCATCTGCGTTCCGTTGTTGGGTGGGGTAATCGCGTTGCCAGAGCACATTATAGTTGTTTTGGACCATCCACATGTCGACATCATATGCCTCGGCCACATCGACCAAGCGCAACAGTGTGCCCAAGACCCCACGTTCGAACGGCGTCGCGACAACCCGTATGGCCATGCGTGCCAACGCATCGCTCATTTGGAGTGCAATGGCCGCCCGGTCCAGCACGACACCGGTGAGTTGTGCGTCGTCGAGCAACGCCTGCACCCGTGTACTATCGGGGGGATCGTTGGCCAACGCACTGCGCACATCGGCGTGCAACGCCGACGACGCCGCCACTTGGAGCTCTTCGGGCACCGGCAAGCTCATCTTTTGGAGAAAACGCATCAGCGTCGTGTGTTCGGCGTACATCTGGTGGTAGCGGGCGACTACTTTGTCGACCACGCCCGCCAGCATGCTCTCGAGGATCGATCGTTGTTCTTCGCGGAACACCGAGTGCAACGAATAATGGAACGGCCCCAACGCGTCGTCCATTGCTTGTTTGACCGACACCTGATCGTTTTTGGCGACTGCCGGCACGACCACATGCAGCAACGCATCGAGATTATCGTTGTCGGGGCGGACCCCGCCGTGCATGATCTGATCACTCGTCAACACCACCCCATACTGGAACCGGCGTTGTTCACCGGTCAACAGGGCAGTCACTTCGGTGACGCCGATGGCGATGCGCATCGTCCCCAGCGTCCACAAGTGTTGCACGACGCGCCGGATGCGGTGCAAATAGACCACTTCGTCGTTGGTGGCGTCGTGGAACAACGCGGTCAACGCATCGTGCGCACAGACATCGGCGAGCGACAGGACCAATGGCGACACATCGCTCCGGTAGACACTCTCGAGCGTCACCCCGGTATTGCTGATGACTTTTTCGAGCTGCTCGTTGAACCCCTCTTCGATGTCCACATCCAGCGTCTGTTGGGCCAATTGCATCGCACGGGCAGCATAGCGCAGGACTTGGATGGTCTCGATCCCGGTCGGATCGTTGAAGAACCACGCACAACTGGTAAAACTCTGCATCAACTGGCGCTGCAGCTCCATCAACCCCAACGCCGGCCAACGCTCAGCAGTCAATCCATGTGTCTGCATGAACGCGTCCATGGAGCCCTCATCAGGTTGGTTGATGACTGCGATGTACGCATCACGGGCCGCCCATGGGTCCGTATAAAATTCGCACGCTTTGCTGTACCAGGCTGCATTGATTGCATCGGCCATGTAATCGAGCGATGCACGGAGCGGAGCGCGCCATGTCTGGGTCCACCCGGGTTGGCCACCGGTGTGGCAGCCACAATTGCTGCGCCAGCGCTCGACCCCGTGGGCACAACTCCACGAGCTGTTTTCGACAATCTGGGCCTCGTGGGTCGGTGGATGGAGCGCCAAATACTCGCCGTAGATGGTTATTTGGGCGAGGTTCAATTTTTCGATATTTGCCAATGCAAAGGCCAACGCCATCTCGCCATGGCGATGGTGGTGGCCGTAGGTCTCGCCGTCGGTGGCGACATGGGCCAACCGCGGCGTACCGTCGTCGGCAGCGTCGCGGAGCAGCGCATTGGCCAACGCGTCGCCGTTTTGGAGTAGGTTTTGGAAGGCAATCGCCTGCGACGTCGCACCGTTATAAAAGAACACGGCGATGCTCCGACCCGACGGGAGATTGATTCGGTATGGCATCGTTGTATCGACGCCGTAGGTCGTTTGCTCCCATGCGGTCGCACCGATACGGCGCACAGCGGCGGCCTGATGCGGCGCCAGAATGGTGTATTTGATGCCGTGTTCGGCGAGCGCCTCGAGGCTATCGGTACACACGGCCGCTTCGGACAACCACATCCCCTCGGGCATGCGGCCGTAGTGATGGACAAAGTCCGCCACCCCCCAGGCGACTTGGGTACGCCGATCGCGGGCCGACGCCAGCGGCATGATGATATGCCCATAGACCTGCGCAATGGCAGACCCGTGGCCGCCGAAGCGCGTTTGACTTTCGCGGTCCGCAGCCAGTATCGCTGCATACGTCGACGCTTCGTGCTGTTTGAGCCAGCGCATCAAGGTGGGGCCGACATTGAAGCTGATGCGTGCATAGTTGTTGATGATGGCCCGGATCCGCCCGCGCTCGTCGAGGATGCGCGCAGCGGTGTTGGGTGCGTAGCATTCGGCCGCTATGCGTGCGTTCCAATCGTGGTAAGGCGCAGCACTGGGCTGGACGTCGATGGCATCGAGCCATGGATTCTCACGCGGGGGCTGATAAAAATGTCCGTGGACACACACATATCGGGTCACGTGGATGTATTCCTCTTTCACGCTGCCGTGCATCGTGCAGACAGTGTGGTCTTCGTGATGCGTTACTTTTTGGGTGCCAGGTAGACGGTCCCCAATGGCGGAATCGTCAATACCACCGATGCCGGCATGTCGTGGCAGGGCACCGCCTCGACACGCAGGTGCGTCATCGCCCCGCTGCCGCCCCAGGTGGTGTCATCACTGTTCGACAGGATCTCCCATGCACCGGCTTGGGGCACGCCAATGCGGTAGTTGTGACGCGGCACCGGGGTGAAGTTACAAATCACCACCACGTTGCGGGTGTCTGCCCCGCCACGGCGCAACAGCGCCACCACACTCTGATCGGCGTCGTCGCAGGCAATCCAGTGGAATCCCCACGGGTCAAAGTCCAGTTCGTGCAACGCGCGCTCGTCGCGGTGGAGCCGATTCAAATCGGCCACATACTGCTGCAACCCGGCATGCATCGGCTCGTTGAGCAGGTACCAATCGAGCTCGCGCTCGTGCGACCATTCACGCCACTGGCCGAACTCGCCGCCCATGAACAACAGTTTTTTGCCCGATTGGCCATACATGTAGCCGTACAACGTGCGCAGATTGGCAAATTTCTGCCAGTGATCGCCGGGCATTTTGCTCATCATCGAGCCCTTGCCGTGGACCACTTCATCGTGCGAAAACGCCAGGGTGAACTGCTCGCTGAACGAATACAACGACCGAAAGGTCAACTTGTCGTGGTGGTATTTGCGGTGCACGGG
>CAIPUQ010000583.1 GCA_903868295.1 uncultured Roseiflexaceae bacterium | reverse complement strand
GCCCCCAAATCACAAACACCGCCACCTCGCCCATGCCGATGTACTTGAGGGGCCAGGTGTAGAAAATGACAAAGGCCGCTCCGGCCAACAAGAGATACAACGCCAGCTCGCCGCGGAGGTAGACCAGGTACGCGCCTGGGACCAAAGCAATCAGGCCGGTAATGGCGATGTAGACCAGCAACCCTTTTTGGTCGAGGAGGCCGTGCACCAACGGCTGCGGGCCGTATTGGGCGCGAAAGTAGTTGTTGTGGTCAACGCCCGAACGGTAGTCCATCAGGTCGTTGATGAGGTTGTTGGCGGCGTGGGCCATGGTCAATCCGACCAACACACAAAACCACAGCAGCCCGTTGAACATCCCGTCGTGCCAGGCCCACACCCCGGCGATCATGGCCGACGTCGCCGTCATGACCAGCACGGCTGCCCGCGAGGCAACCAACCAGCGTGCGATGATATCGAGTGACAGCCATTCTTCTTTGGACAAGCGCGGTATGGTCCGGAGCGCTTTGCCCCACATTGCGACATTCATAGACACTTCCTTCCGTGTTGGATGCGCCAATAATAGCACAGTAGTGGCCACATTCAAGGCATTTCCTCATCCCCAGTGCGGACCATCGTGCTACCATACGATTGTGACGAATGCCACAAAAGGACGATGTATGCGGCGACGCTATTGGCGGATCTTGTTGACACAGTTGCACATCGTTCTCCATATTTTTGTCTTTGATATCCTGCTGGGCAGATGGTACCGGGCGAGCACAGCGCGGCGTTGGCAGCGCTTGGCGGTGCGGTTCCGCGCGCTGGCCATCGATCTAGGCGGGGTACCCATCAAGATGGGGCAGTTCCTGTCGGTGCGGGTCGACATCCTGCCGCCCGAAGTGACCCAAGAGCTGGCTGGTCTGCGCGATGACGTGCCCGCAGTCCCATACAGCCAAGTCGAGCCACTGCTGACCGCGGCCTGGGGCAACGACCCGAGCGCGGTGGTGACCTTTGCTGCCACGACGCCGGTGGCGGCTGCCTCGTTGGGGCAGGTCTATCGCGGCACACGGGTCGACGACGGCCGTCCGGTTGCGGTGAAGGTGCTACGTCCCAACATCCGTGCCATTATCGAGACAGACCTCTCTGCGGTGCAGATGGTGGTGCGCCTCATCAAAGATTACCCGCTCATCCGCCAGCGCGTCGACATCCAGCGCGTTTACGACGAGTTCGCGGCGGTGCTCCGCGAAGAGCTCGATTATCGCATCGAGGTGCGCAATAACCAGCGCTTAGCAACGGTGTTGGAGCGCGATGCCCGGATCGCGTTGCCGGTGGTGCATACAGACCTGTCGACCGACAGTGTGTTGGTGATGGATTGGATCGACGGCATCGCGCCAGACAATGTGGCGGGGTTGACTGCTGCCGGCATCGACCGCACGGCCGTGGCGCAGATGTTGCTCGACGTTTTTTTCACCCAATGCTTCGAATACGGCATCTTCCACGCCGACCCCCACCCGGGAAACATGCTGATTGTGCCCACTGGCGACGGCAACTGGACCTTGCATCTGCTCGATTTGGGGGCGGTGGCGACGGTCCCGCCGGTTTTGCAAAAGCAGCTCCGGCGCGGCATTTTGGCGGTTGCCGGCAACGATGCGTTGGGCACCGTCGAGGCGTTCGACGCCATGGGGATGATTATGGGCGACGCCGACCGCGACGAGATCCGGCGGGTGATTGCGCGCGTGCTGGACGAGGTCTTTGATCGCAGTATCGCCGAGTACAAGACGATTGATTTCGTCGCCCTGTCGTATGATTTGCGCGGAATTTTTCTCACCCTGCCGTTCCAGTTGCCCCAAGACGTGGTCTATTTGGGTCGGGCATTGAGTTTGCTGACCGGTGTGATTACCATTCTCGACGACCGGACCAACTTCATCACCGCGATGCAACCGATTGCACGGCGCTGGATCAGCCAGAACCAACGTTCGCTGGTCGATAGTGCGGTGCGCATCGGCCGCCAGTTGCTCGGGCTCCCGGCCCGGGTCGACCGGATATTGGGCATGCTCGAGCAAGGGACGTTGCGGGTCGACATGCGCCGCATGGAGCGCCAGTTGCAGCGGATGGAGCAACGGGCGGCGCGGAGCGAGCAGATTCTGACGCTTTCATTACTCATTGGCATCGGCTATGTGATTTGGCACTATGTGCTGTCGTAAACGGCAGTCGGTGCGTTGACACAGTCCGCGTTGGCGGGTACGATGGCGTGAGTCATCTGTGCGTAGGCAGAGAGGGTTATGAAAAAATTCCGTCTGCTCATCGGCATCGCCATCAGCATTGTCTGTGTCTATATCGCCTTTCAAGGGCTGCATTTCGACGATTTCTTTGATGTGGTGCGTTCGGTCAACTACTGGTGGATTATCCCCGCTGTCGGGGTATACACGATTGCGGTATTCATCCGTACTTGGCGCTGGAAGTCGATGCTCAGGCCGATTGCAGACATCCCACTCGCCCGGCTGTGGCCGGTGGTGGTCATCGGCTATATGGGCAACAACGTCTATCCGGCCCGCGCCGGTGAGGTGTTGCGCTCGTATGTGTTGCGCAAGCGCGAGGGGATTTCGATGAGCGCATCGTTGGCTACGGTGGTGCTCGAGCGCCTCTTTGACGGCCTGATTATGCTCGTCTTTGTTTTTGTGACGTTGCCGTTTGCACCGTTG
>CAIPUQ010000582.1 GCA_903868295.1 uncultured Roseiflexaceae bacterium | reverse complement strand
AGTCGAATGCAGTGACCTTGGCCCAGGCCTTTGGGGTGCCGTGTACGGTCATCGCAATTGGCGGCTTGGTCAATGCCGAGCTCCGTGCATTGGGGCACGACGGGGTCACGCAGGATATCACCTACGAGAACGTCCAGGCACGTCTGCGCACGAGCATCTTGTTCAACTCGGCTAACCGCATCGGCGGGTTGGTGCTTGGTACCGGCGATCTGAGCGAGATCGCCCTCGGCTGGTGCACCTTCAACGGTGATCACATGAGTCATTACCACGTCAATGCCGGGGTCCCCAAAACGCTGGTCAAACACCTGGTGACGCATATGGCGGCCGGATACGACATACAAATACAGTCCATCCTGGCAGATATTGTAGCCACCCCAATATCGCCAGAGTTGACCTCGACCCATGCGGGGGATGTCAGCCAAAAAACCGAAGACATCATCGGACCGTACGAGCTCCACGACTTTTTTCTGTATCATCTGGTGCGCTGGGGCGATGCTCCGCCCAAAATTTTGGCACTGGCGTGTCGTGCGTTTGCCGGCGTCTACGATGCAGCCACCATCGAACGCTGGCTGATTGTGTTTGTGCGGCGCTTCACCGGCAGTCAGTTTAAGCGCTCGGTCATGCCGGATGGCCCCAAGGTCGGCAGTGTTGCCCTGAGCCCGCGCGGGGATTGGCGCATGCCGTCGGATCTGTTGAGTACGGCGGTCTGGCAATGGTCGGAGGCACGCGGATGAACCCCTACCAATCCCCCATTCTGATGGTCGACAGTGTGGTCATGCAGCTCGCCAACGATGCACTCCAAGTGCTGCTGATCAAACGCGCCAATCAGCCGTTCCAAGGCATGTATGCATTGCCGGGAGGGTACATCGTGGCCGGCGAGACCACCGTGTCGTCGCACGAACGCATCTTGAGCAGCAAAGCCGGTATCGAAAAGCAAGTGTTACGCTTGGTCGAGCAACTCTACACGTTCGACACGGTCGCCGGTGATCCACGCGGGCATGGTGTTTCGGTCACTTATATGGGCCTCGGGCTGGATATCATCCCTACCTTGGGGAGTGAGACGCAGCAGCCCGAGTTTTTTCCAATAAACGCCCTGCCCCAACTCGCCTACGACCATGCCGAAATCATTGCCTATGCCCACGAACGGCTCAAAAGCAAGGTCAATTACACCAATGCCGTGCATGCATTGCTCCCCGTCTATTTCACGCTGACACAGCTCCAGAGCGCCTACGAGGCCATCCTCTGTCGGCCGCTCGACAAGCGCAACTTCCGCAAAAAGTTCCTCAGCCTGGACCTCATCCACGAGACCAACGAGTACCAACGCGACGGCGCGCACCGACCCGCCCGCCTCTTTTGCTTCAATGCAGCACGCCTCGAACGCTCACCACGCAGCTTCGACTAAGTCGATTTGACAACCGGTGTGCCCAGTCGTATCATTGTCTGTAGATAGTGTCATTTGTACAATTACACAACGGAGATGAGGGCGACATGACGCAAACGGTATTCGGTCTCATTGATGTCCAGTGTGGATTCATGCCGCCGGCGGAGGGCGTGCGACTCGGCCTGCCGGGATTCGGCGAGTTGCCGGTCACCGAGGGTGCGGTCGTTGTGCCACTGGTGAATCAATTGATGGCCAGTGCCGCTGCGCACGGGTTCGGGGTGTTTACCTCGCAGGATTGGCATCCGCGTGCGAGTGCACACTTTGCCGAAAGCCCCAACTATACGACCACCTGGCCGGTCCATTGTGTGGCGGGCAGTGCAGGTGCGGCGTTACACCCCGACCTCGTTGTGCCGGCGGGTACTACTGCCTTTGTCAAAGGGATGGAAGTCCTGTTAGATGGTGCCGACGATACCAGCTACAGCGCGTGGAACGGGGCGACGCACGCGGGTCAGACACTCGCGTCATACCTCGCGGCCCAACAGGCGCAGACCGTCTATTTGGCAGGGCTCGCGCTCGATTATTGTGTGGCACATACCGCGCTCGACATCCTCACCCGCGGCGGATATGCCGTCGTCATCATCGAAGAAGCCACCCGCTCGGTCGCAGCACACACGGGCGCGCAGATGCGCGATCGGCTGGCGAACGCAGGGGTGTCGTTTTGTAGCGCTGCAGACGCATTGGCAATCTGGCAGCAAAGGGATCGTTGATGAACAACACCGCAACCCCTTGGCTGAGTGCCGCTATTGACTTCTACAAGTTCACCATGAGCCAGCTCCAATACGAGCAGCATCGCCACACCCAGGTGCGCTTTGCGCTGACCAATCGTGGCACCGAGCGGATCGCCGATGTGGTGTCGCTCGATACATTGCGGGCGCGGTTTGCGGCCATTCAGGCACAGGGATTCTGCCCTGCCGAGCTGGCGTATCTGGCGGGGATGCGGACCCGCAGCGGGGATCCGATTTTTGCAGGAGCGTATCTCGCATATCTGGCTGATGCGCGGCTGCCCGACGTGCATGTCGACGTCGTCGACGATGCGTTGACCATCTGGAGCATCGGTGACTGGCCGATTGTGACCTTTTGGGAGACGGTCGTCATGAGCATCGTCAACGAATGCTACTTCGACGCGTTGCGCGCCCAGACCGGCATGCACCACGACAGCGTCGGCGACGCCCGCCTGGCCGCCAAAATCGCCGTTTTGCAGCAGCATCCCGACATCAAAATCGTCGATTTCGGCACACGCCGACGCTATAGTGCCGCCTGGCAGGCCCACGTCCTCGCGCAATTGCAGGCACATTGCCCGACCCAACTCGTGGGCACATCCAATGTCGCCTATGCACATGCGTATGGGCTCAAGCCGATCGGCACCTACGCCCACGAAATGCCGATGGTCTATGCAGCCTTGGCACCACACACGCCCGGGGCAGTGCGGACCGCGCACCAGCAGTTCCTCACCGATTGGTATGCCCGCTACGGCGTCGATTTGGCGATCGGCTTGACCGACACGTTTGGTACCGAACGCTTCTTTGCGGATTTTGATCGGACGCATGCCATGCGCTGGCGTGGGTTGCGCCACGATTCGGGCGATCCGATTGCCTTTGCCGAGCGTGTGATTGCCTTCTACGAAGACCAGGGTATTGATCCGCTCAGCAAGACGATTGTCTTTAGCGATAGTCTGACCATCGAGCGTATCGTGCAGTTGCATGGGCGATTTGCGGGGCGTATCCAGCTGGTCTTTGGCTGGGGCACGACGCTGATGAACGACCTCGGCGTCCCGGCGCTGAATATCGTGATGAAGACGACGCACGCCGACGGCAACCCCACTGTCAAGCTGAGTGATCACGCGGGCAAGCAGAGTGGGCCGCGCGAGCAGATAGCGCGCTATCAACTCGAATACTTTGCCATTCCCGAACATTCGTAGTACACTCATTGGAACAAATGTTCGTATGCGAGTCGCGCCTTGATCCTCAACGAAGCACAACAACGCGCCGTCGCCCACCAGGGCGGTCACGCACTGGTCCTGGCAGGTGCCGGGACCGGCAAAACCGCCACGCTCATCGCGCGCGCGGTCGAGCTGTTGCAGCGTGGGGTACGCCCCGACCAGATCATCCTCGTGACCTTCACCCGGCGCGCTACGCGTGAACTGCGTGAACGTCTGACGCACCAGGTGGGCGAGGTGGCCGAACGCATGCGGGTGGGCACCTTCCATCGCATTTGCCTCGACCTGATGCGCCTCGAGCCCGACGCCTTTGAGCTGCGCTCGTACACCATCATCGACGAAGACGACCGCGAGCAATTGATGCGGTTGGCGCGTGGTCGTGTCTTGCCCAACGACGACGGTGACCGGGGCAGTGCGCTCCCCAAAGCCAGCCAACTGGTGACCTGGTTGTCATACGCGCGCAATGCAAATATCCCCGTCAAGCAATACCTCGAGACACAAAAGCTCTTTGACGAGCAACAGCTGGCCAACGTATTGGCGGTCTACAGCAGCTACGAAGAACGCAAAACTGCCGCCCATTACCTCGATTTCGATGACATCTTGCGGCGTTGTGCCACGGTGCTCATCTCGCGACGCGAGGTGCGCGAACGCATCGTGGGGCGCATCCAGCACGTGCTCGTCGACGAAATCCAAGACACCAGCACCCTGCAATGGCAGCTCTTGCACGCCCTGCGCCAGAAGGCGTCGTTGTTTTGTGTGGGTGACGACGCCCAGAGCATCTATGCCTTCCGCGGCGCCGACTTCAAAACCGTGCACTCCTTCGCCGAGCGCGTCAAGGGTGCAGACATCTACTATTTGACCCAAAACTACCGTTCGACCCAAGAGATCCTCGATGTGAGCAATTGGCTCTTGGCCGAGTCGCCCTTGCGCTACAACAAAGAACTCCAGGCCATCCGTGGCCATGCCACCAAACCGCTCCTGGTCGAGTGCGACGACGACCTCGCGCAGGGCCTGTGGGT
>CAIPUQ010000581.1 GCA_903868295.1 uncultured Roseiflexaceae bacterium | reverse complement strand
TGCATAGTCTTTTCATCCAGCAGTGTTGCTGCTAATCTGCGTTCTCTTACCCTCCGCCGTCATACCCGCACACGAGCGTGTGCGGGTACTCTGCGCGATCGCTCCCCCGATGCACCATTACAGCACCATGACATCCACCCCATACTGCGCATAGTGGAGCATGCCGCGGTCGAGCGTCACGATGGGCACACCGGCGTGGCGCGCAACGGCACACAGGTATGCATCCATCCAGCGGTTGGGGGCTGGGTGCGGGTGAGCAGCCAGATCACGCCACGTCACAAACAGCTCGGCTGGTTCGAGCAAGTTGCGCACCTTGGGTGATTGGGTGATGCGCGCCAGGTAGTCGAACGCCGCAGTGTTGGTGATTGGTTCTATCGAGCACGAGGAATGCAGGCTCCGCAGCGTCAAAATGCGCGACACACTAATCCGGACGCTCTGTGTCAACAAGACGTACTGCCCTGCATCGAGCGCATCAAAATGCTGCCTCGCCCGCTCATTGTGGACATGCTGCGCAATCAACAGCGCCACCCACACGTTAGCGTCGTATAGCATTCTCGTATCTTTCGTAATCAAGCTCAGTCAATGAGGTATTGACGAACTCAATCCACTCCTCACCCGTCATCGTGCACGGCGGTGATCCCGGAATGCTCCGAATAATCGGCAAGCCCCACGGCGCCATCTCGATATCGGTCGCTGTCGGTGTCGGTGCCGGCGCAGCGTCACTCGGGTACAACCCGTCGGTCAGATACGCCGCTACCAGCTCGCGCACGGTGCGTTGTTCTTGGGCAGCCCGGATTTTGATTGCTTTGATGAGCTCTTCGGGCAAATCGATGGTCATTTTCATGGTGCGTCTTCCTTCACGTTGCCGGAATTATATCAACAACAAGGAAGCAAGTAAACTTGCTATTTTGAGGTATAGAAACGTGCTGCGTAATCAACTGTCTACCCACATGTTAGCGTCGTATAGCATTCAGATATCTTTCGTAGTCCAGTTCGGTGAGCGCGTTGTTGATAAATTCGATGGTCTCTTCACCCGTCATCGTGCACGGCGGCGAGCCTGGGATGCTCCGAATAATCGGCAAGCCCCACGGTGCCATCTCGATATCGGTCGCTGTCGGTGCCGGCGTCGGCGTAGCGTCACTCGGGTACAACCCGTCGGTCAGATACGCCGCGACCAGCTCGCGCACGGTGCGTTGTTCTTGGGCAGCCCGGATTTTGATGGCTTTGATGAGCTCTTCGGGTAAATCGATGGTCATTTTCATGGTGCGTCTTCCTTCATGTTGCCGGAATTATAGCAAAAAAGCAAGGAAGGGAGCAAGCTTGCTTGCTGTACACAAAAGAAAGGGGCGAGTACCCCGCTTCGCGGGGCATGAAGACCTCGCCCCTACGTCCATCGCCATTCACGTTGTTTTTCGGGCGAGTACCCCGCTTCGCGGGGCATGACGACCTCGCCCCTGCTCCATCGCCATGCACGCAGGTGCATGGCGATTACCACTCGGCGACGGAGCCGTCTTTGTGGCGCCAGATGGGGTTCTTCCAGTTGTGGCCTTCTTTGGCTTTGGCGCGCACGTATTCTTCGTTGATTTCGATGCCCAAGCCGGGGCCGGTGGGGATTTTGACCATGCCGTTGTCGTACTTAAACACGGTCGGATCGACGAGATAGTCGAGCAGATCATTGCCCTTGTTGTAATGGATACCCAGGCTCTGCTCTTGGATGGTGGCGTTGTGGCAGGTGGCGTCGATTTGCAGACAGGCCGCCAGCGCTATCGGCCCGAGCGGGCAGTGCGGTGCCAAGGCGACGTCGTAGGCTTCGGCCATGGTAGCGATTTTTTTGCATTCGGTGATGCCGCCGGCGTGCGACAAATCGGGCTGGATGACGTCGACCAGGCCCTCGGCCAAGATGCGCTTGAAGTCCCAGCGCGAGAACAAGCGCTCGCCCAAGGCAATCGGAATCGATGCGGTATTGACGATGTCACGGAGTGCTTCGTAGTTTTCGGACAAAACCGGTTCTTCGATGAACAACAACTGATGAGGCTCGAGCGCCCGGGCCAGTACCTTGGCCATCGGGCGATGGACCCGACCGTGGAAGTCCATGGCGAAGCTCACATCCGGCCCGACGGCCTCACGCACGGCGGCGGCACGCTCTGCGGCCAGATCTATTTTGCCGGGTGTGTCGAGATACATCAACTCTTCGGTGGCGTTCATTTTGAGCGCCGAAAAGCCCTGCGCCACGGCTTTTTTGGCAGAATCCGCGATATCTTGCGGGCGGTCCCCACCAATCCACGAATAGACGCGGATCGAATGCCGCACCGCGCCACCCATCAACTGATAAATCGGCACGCCGTAGCGCTTGCCCTTGATATCCCACAATGCCTGGTCGATGCCCGCGATGGCACTCATCGCCAACGCGCCGCCGCGGTAGAACCCGCCGCGGTAGAGCACCTGCCAGATGTCTTCGATGTCATTGGGGTCACGACCGATGAGATATTCGCTCAGCTCGTTCACGGCTGCGGCAGTGGTCGCGGCGCGGCCCTCGACGATGGGTTCACCCCAGCCGCTGATGCCTTCGTCGGTGCTGATTTTGAGGAACAACCAACGTGGCGGGACGGTGAACAGCTCGATACCGGTGATTTTCATCAGGTACTCCTTGTAGCAACGGTGCTGTGCGTATTTTACACCGCATCACGCCAACAGCCCGCTACTGCATCGTTGCGCACACGTTTGCGCAGTCATTGACGTGCCCCGTAAAGACGGCGTACAATGGCGCAAGAGCACTGATATAGCCGCATGGGAGGTCGCATGACCACGCCACCACGCACCCGCCAAGAGATCCTCGATCTCACGCGTGAG
>CAIPUQ010000580.1 GCA_903868295.1 uncultured Roseiflexaceae bacterium | reverse complement strand
TCGAGGCATTTTCGGGCGGTGAAGCCTTTAGGATTAGCTTTGCACTGCGCATTGCTCTGTCGCGCTTACTCGCACACCGTGCCGGCCATCGCCTCGAGACCTTGATTATCGACGAAGGATTCGGCACCCAGGATGCCCACGGGCGTGAACGGCTCGTCGAAGCAATCAACGCAATCAGCACGGACTTTCGGACCATCATGGTGATTACCCACGTCGCCGAAGTCCGTGATTTGTTCCCAGTGCAGATAGGGATTACGCGTAACGAACATGGTAGTAGCTGGGAGATTCGATCGTGAGTAGCGCCCCGCACAACACATTCATCGAGATCCCTGCAACGACCTTCTTGATGGGGACACCAGTAGCAGACCTGTCGTCACTCGCACATCAGTACAGCGGCACCCGCGAATCGTACCGCGAAGAATCACCGCAGCACACCGTCTCGCTCGAGCCTTATGCAATTGGGCAAACGCCGGTTACGGTCGGGCAATACGCACTGTGGGTCGCTGCAGGCGGAGCGACCCCGCTTTCTTGGACTACGCAGGCGAGCCAAGATCCGCTTCTTCCCGTCGTCGATGTCACGATGCCCATGGCAATTGCCTATGCTGAGTGGAAGAGTGGCATCGACGGGGTACCATATCGCCTCCCGAGCGAAGCCGAATGGGAATGTGCCGCACGGGGAACAGATGGGCGACAGTTTCCGTGGGGGGATGAATGGCAGCTGTCACGCGCGGCTACCCGCGAGTCTGGTCTCGCGCTGCAGCCGGTTGGTCTGTATCCAACAGGAGCAAGCCCATGGGGCGTATTTGATATGGCAGGCGGTGTATGGGAGTGGACGCTCTCGCTCGACACCCTGTACCCATACCGTGCAGATGATGGCCGGAACGACCAATCTGCGCCAGGTCGTCGTGTCATCCGCGGTGGTTGTTATGTAAATCCAATAGGCTATGCACGGTGCGCATGCAGATTCCGCATGGCACCGAACATGAGCAATGGGTTTTTGGGATTTCGTCTAGTGAGAGAAAACCGCACTACCAACCGGTAGTGCGGTATATCACCTATCATCGGTGCGACGCAGTGGCTGCGTTACACTTCGTCATCTGTGGGTCGATTGCGCGGCGGCGTCTGCGCATCAGAAATCTGGCTTGGGTTTGCATCGGTCTCACTCCCCGAGACAATCGGTGCCGTATCGACGACAACGTCGTCGTTCGTTGACCGTGCCAGGCTTTCGCCCGTCCATGGATCATAGCGCCACCCTGGTCTGCTCGTGCCACCCGCAGGCATTGGGGCTTCTTCGGGGAGAAAGATAATCGCCATGACATAGGCGATTGCGGCGACACCGATATTTGCTAATGCCAATACCACGAACACACCACGTACAACGACGGTGTCCAATCGGTACGCACGGGCGATACCACCACAAACCCCACTGACCATGCGATCACTCTTGGAACGGGTTAATTCTTTGAAGCTCATACTGGCCTCCATTTCTCTCGGCGCTATGACGGTAGAATAGGGGGTCGTGTTGCAGGGCCATTTTACGCGGGTATCATTCGTGCCAAGGCTTCCATGCGTTGAACGAAGCGCTCGATGAATGTCTCGCTGTCAAAGTGTGTCACTAACTGGACGTTGTGTGGCGGTCGCGTCATCGAGCGCCACGTTGCCGGCCATTCGGTTGCAGCAAAGCCGGTCATGTCAGTGTCACGCGGCGGATGACTGGTTTCTCCCACATAACTCAACACCGTTTTGCCGATGGTCAGTTCACTGGTGTATTCGATATCGACACGCACCGATTGTGTCGTCGCAAGGTCGGGCCACATGGTCAACGCAAGCGCCACCGGGTCATTAATCGAACACCCCGCAATGCCAAAACTCGCATAATGAAAATCCAAATAAAAGCGCGTCGCATCTGCAATAAACTGCGTCAGCGGTGAATCGATTGCCAATAATCGGTCGATGTGCTTTTGATGGAGCATCACATCACGCGTGATGTCCCATGGCACAAGGGTGATGGGCATCCCACTGGTAAGGACAATATGGGCAGCATGCGGATCAACAAAAAAGTTAAATTCCGCCAATGACGTCGTATTTCCATCGACGCGAACTGCACCACCCATGATGATGACGTTCTTTACTGCGTCCACGATTGTTGGCTCTTTACGCAGAGCAATGGCAATATTGGTCAATGGGGCGACGGGCACGAGACTGAGTTGTCCGGGGGCAGCGAGGATTTCGCGGATGATGCAATCAACGCCATGCTCTCGTGCCTCGGGAGCGTCTGAAGGGGGCAGGACGGCATACCCTAATCCGCTTGCTCCGTGTGTTTCGGCAGCAGTGAAAGCCGGCCGTAGAAGCGGGAGTGCGACCCCAGCACAAACAGGGATGTGTTGATGCTTGGCTAATGCAAGCACGGCGCGTGCATTTGCAACCCCAGCGCTGAGGGGGCAGTTACCACCGGTGACGGTGACCGCACGCACGTCGAGCTCGGGCGAAGCAACGGCGAGGAGAATGGCAAGTGCATCATCAATCCCCGGATCAGTGTCAAGCAAGACGCGTTGAGACATGCTACTCCTCCCAAAAGCAAGAAAATCCAGACATTACCGTCCTTTGACAGTACCACTACACTATGTCATAATTATGCACAGAATCTGCAACACGACAACTTTCGATTGGGGTTTTGATGCGTGCATATCTCGACATCGAAACTACCAACGATCAGCGTATCAGCGTCATCGGAATCTATCGACACGACCTCGGTACCATCCAACTCATCGACGGCGGCATACACGATGTGGCAATATACGATGCCTTGGCAGGTTGCACAGTCATTGTGACATTCAATGGGTCAGGCTTTGACCTGCCCCACATCAAGAAGCGGATGCGTGTCAATCTGCTTAATGATTTTGGACACAGCGATTTGATGTATGTCTGTCGCAAACACGGTCTGCGTGGTGGACTCAAAAAAATCGAAGCTGACACGGGGATTACCCGCGGTACGGCAGGAATCACCGGCATCGATGCACCACGGTTATGGCACCTCTACGAGACGAACCACGACCAATCAGCACTAGACGTCCTGCTCCGGTACAACCAAGAAGATGTGATGAATCTCCATCTGCTGGAAGCACATCTGGGGATTGTCCCTCCCGAGCCTGTCAATCCCGCGATACGACGACAATTTGATTGAGCACAGACGCGACATGCAACCTAAAATTCTCAACCAACGATACGAAATAGAAGAAAAACTCGGCGACGGCGGCATGGCAACCGTCTTCCGCGGGCGTGACACCCGTCTCAATCGTGTGGTTGCAATCAAAGTACTACACCCGCACCACGCAAACGACATTAATTTTTTGCAGCGCTTCAGTCATGAGGCCCAAGCTGCAGCAAACTTGCGCCACCCCAGTATTGTCGATATCTATGACGTCGGCCAAGAAGACCGCCAGCACTTCATTGTGATGGAATTTGTGGATGGCCCAGATCTCAAAAGCATCATTCTGCGCAAACGCCAGTTGCCCATCCAACAGGTCCTCCAAATCGGGTCGAACATTGCTGACGGGCTCGATACAGCGCACAATTTGGGGATGGTTCACCGCGATGTGAAGCCACAAAACATCCTCGTGACACACGACGGCACCGCCAAAATCACTGATTTCGGTATCGCCAAAAGCGGGTTGTCGACCGCCCAAACCGAGACTGGTGTGACATTTGGTACTGCCGACTATATTTCTCCCGAACAGGCAAAAGGCCAACCAGCGAC
>CAIPUQ010000579.1 GCA_903868295.1 uncultured Roseiflexaceae bacterium | reverse complement strand
GTCTTGCACGAGATTGTCCGACAGGCCTTCGCATAAGCATCCAACGAAGGACCATGAGGAACACCGTATGGTAAGTTGTGACGCCGGGATGTCGCCCACGCGCGGACAGGTAATCGTCAATAATCGCAACGTGAGTTTTCTACGCTGGGGCGAATCGTCTCGCCATATCGTGCTCTTGCACGGCATCACGAGTAGCGCCCGCAGCTGGTGGCGTGTCGCACCTGTCCTCGCAAATAGTGGTTTCAGTGTCACTGCATTCGATATGCCGGGGCACGGTGAAAGCAGTAGCCTTGCCACCCATGACATCGCGTCGGTCGCAGTGCACATCGGCGCTGCGTGCACTGCCCTGGGGATTCAGCCGCACACCATGATTGGCCATTCGTGGGGAGGAGCGGTCTGCATCAGCGCCACCGCAGCGATGCAACCGCAACAACGCATCCTGATCGATCCATTGGTTGCACTCGATGATGCATGGGGAGCCCAGGTCGTTGACCGCTTCAGTGAGGGGATCGGGCAAGCAGTCCATCAGACCACTCCCTGGCTCAGCGCGCGCAACAAACAATGGCATCGCTGCGATGTCCAATGGAAGGCCGAAGCGCTCCAACAATGCCGCCGCGAAGCAGTCGAGGGCTTGTTCCTCCATAGCGGGAGCTGGCAACTTGTCGACGAACTCGCCGCAGTATCGACCCCCACACTCTGCTTGGTTGCCAGTGCCGAGAGCACCGTCATCAGCGTAGATCATCAAGCGGCACTCGCTGCGGTGATCCCGTTGCATGGCGGCCACTATCGCCAAATCGACGGCACCGATCACAATATGCACCGTGCAGGCTTTGATTTGACGATGCCAGTCCTGCGCAGCTGGATGACCCAGGAGCGGGTATGAACACCACTGCCGATCCTGCACTGCGCGTCAGTATGGCGCGCCAACGCCTCAGCGCTGCTGGGTACAAACTCACTGCCCCGCGCACCGCAATTATTGATGCAGCTTGCACGTATCAAGGGTCATTCAGCGCGGCCCAACTCGTCGTCACACTGCGCGAGCACGATCATCCCCTCGGCGATGCAAGCCTGTTCCGCACCCTCAAATTGTTCACCGACATCGGTGTGATGCAGCGCATCCACGGCATTGACGATTGTCATCGGTATATCCTGAGTAGCCAACACCATGCCCACCGTGTCGTCTGTACCACCTGTGGCGACATCGCCGAATTCGCCGAGTGTGGACTCGATTCGATGATTCGCACACTCGAAGGTCAAACCGGCTACCACATCGTCGACCATCTGCTCGAGCTCTTTGGTGTCTGCCCGCGCTGTCATCGTGCCCATACCGCCCGCTAAGCAAGGATGTGCCATGCACTACCACACCATCATCGTCGGCCTCGGTGGCATGGGCAGCGCAGCTGCGTACCACCTTGCAGCCCGCGGCGAAAAAGTCCTCGGCATCGAACGCTTCTCTGCCGCACATCGCAATGGATCGAGTCACGGCCACTCACGCATTATCCGCCAAGCGTACTTCGAACATCCCTCGTATGTGCCATTGCTCAAGCGAGCCTTTTCGCATTGGGATGACCTCGCACGCCAAGCAGACGAGGACCTTTTGCACCTCACCGGCGGCCTCAACCTAGGTCTGCCCGATAGCGATGTGATTACCGGTACGCTCGCGAGTGTCCGTGCCCATGACCTCCCGCACGAATACCTGAACGCGGCCGAGATACGCCGTCGCTACCCTGCATTCACTCCAGGCGACGACATCGTCGGGGTGTTCGAACGCAACGCCGGTTATGTCGTGCCCGAGGCCGCTGTGCGCACACACCTGCGCCTCGCCGCCCAGCACAGCGCCACCTTGCGCTACAACGAGGTCGTTCAATCGTGGCAGGCCACCGAGAGCGGGGTCACCGTGACCACCGACCAACGCACATACACTGCCGATCACCTCATCCTGGC
>CAIPUQ010000578.1 GCA_903868295.1 uncultured Roseiflexaceae bacterium | reverse complement strand
GGCGCTGATTAACATCCCGACTGCAATGCCGACGGACTCGGTGACGTAGTAGTTTTTGCCCTTGCTTCCATCCTCTTTGAGATGATAGCTCTCGGCGAAGCAGACTATGAGCCAGGGAGCGATATCCAAAAACGGTTTGCTTGCATTGGTACCCAGTGGTGCTAACGCATTGAGCCACTCGGTTGGTGCGCGCCCACTGTAGAACGTCTGCTCTTCGACTTCGGCAGCACTCCGGATCGCGTGCTTCATGCTGGGGCTGCTGATTGCACAGAAATGCCAGGGCTGCTGATTTGCACCACACGGTGCAGATCCTGCAGTGAGGAGTACATCTTCAATAACCGTACGCGGCACTGGTCTATCTGAAAAAGATCGAATAGAACGACGGCGTTGCATATCAGCGCGGAATGTCGCTGCTTTTTCTTGCATGGTCGACGGCGGATACTCGATATAAGTCGTCAACGGTTGATAATTTGCCTGCATAAAGACTCCTTTGTCATACAGTCATGATTGTATCAGGTCAGCAGTTGCGCGAACACCGCACGGAGCAGTGCAGGGTCGTGCCGCAGGGTATCTTGTTTGTTCCACAACTGACGATCCGCTCCTGCTGTCTCGGTCAACGGCTGAACGATGACCCGTAGCCCCATCTGTTCGATGGTGGCGACCTCTGCTGCAGTGGCAGTCAATGCCTGCAATCCGTCTGCAGCGAGGCGTTCGCGCTGCGCCTCGGATGGCATGCCACTGTTGAGCACAACGGTATCGACGACCCCAGTCCCGAGCATATGGACCAGATGCGACACATGACCAACGCAGTCCAGATGCTCGGTTTGACCGCTCTGTGTGGTGGTATTTGCGACAAAGACAATGTGGGCCTGACTCGCCGCCAACGCACTGCGAATCCCCTCAGGCAGGAGGACGGCATAGAGGGTTGTATAAAAGCTGCCGGGACCAATGATGATGAGATCTGCATCGTGAATTGCTTGGAGCACATCGGGGAGTGCGCGCACGTGTGGTTCGAGGCGACAATAGGCAATCGGTGCTTTGTGCGGTGTGCGTACCGCGAGTTCACCTACCACATCGGTCCCATCTATCAACCGCGCACAGAGTTGACTGGATTCTTGGCTGACTGGCAGGACGGTAGCTGCACAATCGGCCATCTGTGCTACGATGGCGACAGCCTGTGCGAAGTTGCCGTGTTCGCGGAAGAGTGCTGCAAGCATGAGATTACCGAGCGCCATCCCCTCGAGTTCTCGAATGCCAGCACCATCAAAGCGATGCTGCAGAAGCTGCGCAATCTGTGGATCACGCGCCATGCTGGCGATGGTCGATCGGACATCACCCGGCGCAGGCATATTGCCTCCCACAAGGCGGGCAATACCGGTTGAGCGACCCGTATCTGTGACGGCAATCACAGCGGTCTTGTGTGCTGTCTCGGGCAATGCGTGCAATACCATGCTCGCACCACCGCCACCGCCAAAAACCACGACGCGCTTCTGTTTCATGCAACGCCCTTTGCTACCACAGCAGAGCGTTGACCCGCTGTGGTATAGTTGTGTAACTCAAATTGTGTATTCAGAGAATTCAATGCGCGCCCTGACATATATGCTAGTAGCGATTTTCGTGTTGGCCAGTTGTGCAGGCATTGCCTCCACACCAGTCGTCACCTATCGTGTCAACACTGCAACGCAGCAACAACTTGCCTATCTCCAAATCGATCCCAATGGGTTTGTGGTGCGTACCATAGGCGACGCAACTGATGAATTCCAACTCAGCCAGACCGATTTCGCCCTGGTGCTCGATCAACTGCGGGCAGCCAAGATTCCGATGATGCGCTTGCCTGATGCCCTGCCAACAGGCAGTGCCGGTGCGGTTTTTCACACGATTATGAGTGGTTCCGATCAGGTGACATTTGCTGATCGGAGCGCACCATCGAGTGTAGAGCCGCTGTTGGTCACATTCCAACGGAT
>CAIPUQ010000577.1 GCA_903868295.1 uncultured Roseiflexaceae bacterium | reverse complement strand
GTCAATGCTTCGATAACCTCGGGCGGTGAAAGAATGTCACCATCTGCTACCCACATAGGTAGGATGCCATCCCCGTACAAATTCCATTTGATGCTATCCCCACCACGCCGATCGACTACTTTGTCGAAATCGAATTGCATTACTGCCTCCTCATGTGTACACAAAATCGCGTGCCTGCAGTATACACTACCTACTTCTAACTGCAACGAAATTGTGAGAACCGATACTGACCCGTACGTACGTGTATGACTGGTGGTTACTATGATGCACGAATCTGGCTTTCTTGTGCCTCGAGCAGTCTCCGAACCTGAGCGACACGGTCCTCCAGTGTGCCAGTGACAACCGTAAATGGAATATGTCGCATCTGCAAATCTGCGCGTATCTGCTTCTGAAAGATGCGCCGCGAAACTTCGCCGGAGCGATCCCAGGTATCGTCATAGGGTATATCGTCCGCACACAGCAGAAAAACATCATACCGACGCTGACAGGCATCAGCCAATGCCGCGACGCTGGGCAGCACGTAGCCGTGATACGACATCCCAAACATCGCTGTCGTGAGTGCGTTGGTGTCAATAAAACAGTACTTCTCAGCCTGTTGGAACGCAACCTCCTCACGCACTCTGTGCCCTTTGGCGATTTCGAGCAACTGACGTGGACTGAGTCGGCGATCATGCTGGTGATGTTCCCAGTACTCGCGACCGTATTCGGGCATCCAATTCGTCCGAAATGCCTCGGCGAGCGCAGCAGCAAGCGTCGTTTTGCCTGTTGATGGTGCACCGAGCAGGACAACCTTGGTTATCAAATCACGATACACCAGCGGGTTCACCATAGCCCGGTGTTCCGCCGTATCCCGTCGTACCATCGTCGCCGAAATGGGGTACACCAATCGTGGTGGATCGACCTGTCGATTGACTGCCCCTAACCCGCGGCTGACGTGGTCCCCATATGGTTCACTCGAATAAAAATGCGTGATGCCGAGATCTCCACAACACTGCGTGATGTACGCGTCGTGCATCGCCATGATTTCTGGCGTATAGCCACTCTCTGTTGGACCGTCCCACGCCTCGATGACATGCACATTCGGATAGAGCGCACGAATCCATCCCGCACGTACCGGGAGTGGGATGGGTGTGACCGTTGGCTCGTCGTAGATCAGCACATACACAACATCCATTTCGCGCAGTGCTGTCTCGATGACATACTGATGCCCAGCGTGCAGTGGTGCGTATTTGCCCAGTGTCAGTCCGATGTTCATGCGTTCACCGGTACTGCTTTCATCTGCTTCGACCACCACCAACAGCCATAGGACGCAATACCCAAAAAGACGACATACTCCAACGAAATAAGTTGTAGCCCTTTCACCCAAAACAGCACAATACTGATACAATCAACCAGTATCCACAACACCCAGGTTTCCCATATTTTCCGTGCCAACAAATACATCGCAGCAATACTCAACACCATCACGAGCGCGTCCCAAAATGGAAATGCTGCAGGCATGGGGAAATACGTAGGCATCAACAGATGTATCTGTTGGAGGAGAAAACCAAAGCCAACAGCACTTGTCGCGATGACAGCACTCAGCACACCAAGAAATCGCCACCCCGCACGCGTCATCGACAAATCGCCCGCGCTCGTCTGTTGCGTCGCAGCGGGATAGACCCAGTGCCACCAGCCATACAGCGACATGATCACAAAATAGATCTGCAGGAACATGTCTGCATACAGCTGTACTTGATAAAATGATGCAAAAAAGAACACACTATTGAGTATTCCGATAGGATAGTTCCACACCCGGGCACGTGCCGCGAGCAGGACACTCCACATTCCAAACGTCGTTCCCAAGAGTTCTCCGAGACTCAGCGGGTAATCGAACACGACGGCAACAATCGTGTCAATCGAAAACAACCATGCGAGCGTTTCCATGCAATCCTCCATTCAATGTTTGAGAATTACACTATATCGTCATTGTGTGAATAAATCAATAGCCGCTCCAAGTTCGCACAAAGCCATGCACGTCAATGCAAACACCATATAATAGAAACATTGATAGAGGGTACGGATAATGAAAAAGCCTTCACTGTTATTACCGAGCGCTATGGTCACGACAATCATCCGGCGGATGATTGCACAGCCGTTTTTGTTATTCGTGGTATGGATTGGTTTTGCCATCGCTATCGGGTTGACGGTGAGTATCCCGGTGTATGCCGAGGCCGCAGGGTATCGATTGCTTATCAATGCAATCAGCGAAAAGCAACAACCTGGGACGCGCCTCCCACCGTTTTCGTTAATATACAAGTTCGGCAGCGCCAAAACAAAACCCATTACCTACGAACAATGGCGACAGGCCGATCGCGCACTCGCAAATGTGGAAGGGTACGG
>CAIPUQ010000576.1 GCA_903868295.1 uncultured Roseiflexaceae bacterium | reverse complement strand
TACCCCTTCAGGTGTCGCTGTGAATGACGGCTGCACCCGTTGAACTGGCGTTTGTTTGTGATTGCGTTTGCGCAGTTCGACTGCCGTTGCCATGAGGAGCAGCGCTGTCTCGCCCACATTCCACCAGAAATGCACGTCGAGGCGTACTGCAGTGGTGAACCCCGGTAATCTGCATACAAAGCTCGATCGGGTTGCATCGCTGGTGGCCAACCAACCGTCGCGACCGAAGAACCCCGGCAATCCTTGGGCGGAGACATCGGTCACGCCCAAGTCAGCCAATGCAGAAAGTGCCTGCAAATACCGCATCATCAAGTAGGTGTGTTCGGCGGTGTGTGCAATGGTCCATGCCAACATGAGCCACGCAAACGTGTTGCGCAATCCACCTTTGACCAAAATAGACATAATAATAAGTACGGTCCAGTTCCAGCCGAAATGGACCCACTCAGCATTCGCCGCAGAAATAATCCCGCTCGCCTTAAAAAAGGGCCAGCGCAAGATGTGATACTGGACCCATTGGACCAGGTGTTCGATACCATGAAAGCTCTGCGCAGCCACAAGAAGGGTTAGTACTGCATACCACCAGCCGAATTTACGCAGAATAGCGAGTGCATGCACGCTGTAGGCCGGCATTACACCAGCAATGACACATGCAGCTTGTATCCACAACGGGTATTTGAGTGATGCAGCATAGACCGCAAACACACAGCCAACCAACACGCCTGCGGTCAGTGTGGTAGAGACTGCCCGCAGATCGATGATGTCACGCATGCGAAAAGAGGTATACGTCGTCATGGTGCGTCCTTCCGCGTAATCGTGTAGTGCATGTTGGCGGTAATGTCCGTTAATTCGGATTGTTTGCCGTCTGGCCAGGTGACAACGAGTTGTTCGATCCGTTGCGTGTCCCCCAGACCGAAGTGCGCAGTGGTTGGTTGACCAGACAAATATCCGCTACTGACTTGGATGCTGCGTGTCAATAATTGTTTGTTAGCAGCAACGGATACGATTGCCCCAACTGCATCACGATTTGCACTGGTAGGGTCGACGAGCGTCACTGCAATACTGGCTGTCTGGCACAGTTCGTTGCGGTAGAGTTGTGCATTGCCATCAATCGGATTGACAACCACATCCAAATCGCCGTCGTTGTCGAGGTCTGCCATTGTGGCAGATCGACCACTCCCGGTCTGAGAAATACCACGGTCGACCAGCTCATAGCGCTCGCTGTTGTCGGTCACAAAGAGCATATCGTCTTCGGATAGCTCGTCGTCCGGCAAATACGACAGGAGATCCGTGGCCTTCATGCCATTGACCACATAGAGGTCTTGCCAGCCGTTGTTGTCGAGGTCTGCGAATTTTGCTGACCAACTCCACCCAGTGGCATCTAATTGCAAGTCATACGCCCGATTACGCCAGTGCGACCCATCCCACGTATGTAGAGTGTTTTCGGTGTACTGCGGATCGTCTGCGGTCAATGGGCGTGTCAATTTGAGCATTGCCGGAAGCCACCGAGCCATAGTCGTGACACTTTGGTCGTAGGGTTTCATGTCGGTTGCGTAGATATCGAGTACGCCGTCGTTGTTGTAATCTGCATAATCCAGTGACATGGTGTTTTCGGTGGTTTGTGAAAACGGCGCGACGGCGGTATAGCCAGCGTCGTTGATTGTCCACCCTGCATCAGGTTCGTTAAAGTCGTTGCCGACCAACACATCGGGGCGGCCATCGTGGTTGAGATCAGGGAACGCAATGGCCAGCGCTTGGGCAGAATCGTTGAGACGTTGCGGTGTGAAGCCAGTCTCCGTTTGGGTATAGACGAAGACACCGCCACCGCCACGTGTTTGAAAGATCAGGCCTTGTTGTTGGAGCTGTTCGTTGTCATATGTGCCAAACACAACGTCGAGTGCGCCGTCACGGTTGAGATCTTGCCACCCCATTGCATAAAACGCAGAGTAGACCTCGGGGATGGGTTCGTAGGTCAAGGCCCCGTTGGAGAGTTTGCCGACTATCGGCGGTGCAAACCGGCGCGTTGCATAGAGTTCACGGGTGCCATCACCGTCAGCATCAACAATGGCCAGACTCCGGACATCGGTTAGTGTGGTTTGTATCGGGGTAAAAACGAAGTTGCCTTCGTTCACATACACCGTCACCGTGCCGACGATGTTCCCGAACACCAAATCGGGCTGTCCGTCGCCTGTCAAATCGCCGACTGCGAGTCCGCTGCCGTTGCTGGCGTAGAGGGCACTCCCCGTCGAACCGCCACTGGTGTAGTGAGGGAGGTCTGTCCGGCTGAAGCGATATCCGCAGGGCTGTTGGGCAACCTGCAGTACGCGACGCTCGGTCGAAACAGCGACCGCTGAATGAACAGTTTGCGATACCGGAAGCGCATTCCCACATGCAGAAAGCATGAGGAATGCGCTTGCGAGGAACGACCAAATGAATCGAGTGTGCATAGTACCCCGAATTACTTCACCGCTCCTGCAGTGAGTCCTGACATGAATTGCCGCGACGCAAGGATGAACACAATCAGGATGGGGATAATTGCTATGCTCGATCCGAGGATTTGCACACCGATTTCGGTGCCACGGAGCGACCGCAGGGTACTCAGTGCCACCGGGAGGGTGTATGTCGCCTGATCTTTGAGGATGAGCAATGGGAACTGGAACTCGTTCCACTTACCCATGAACGTCAAGATTGCCAATGCACCGAGGGCGGGGGTGATGACCGGCAAAACGATGCCCCAGTAGATGCGAAATTCGTTTGCACCGTCAATACGCGCAGCATCCATCATGTCATTGGGAATTGCGCTTTCGATGTATTGACGCATCCAAAAGATACCGAATGCATTTGCCATGCCGGGGACAATCAACGGGTACCATGTCTCGATCCAGCCCAGATAGCGCATCACGATAAATGATGGTATCAAGCCGAGTGCGCCTGGCACCATCAGCGTGGCAATCAAGAAGGCAAACATCGCATCACGCCCAGGGAAGCGGAATTTGGCGAATCCATAGCCAGCCAATGAGCAGAAGAAGAGCACTGCAATGGTGTGCAACGATGCAATCGACAGGCTGTTCGTGACCGCGGTCCAAAAGTACGGCAGACTCCCCTTTTCGAGAAGCTGTGTGTAATTCTCCATCCAAGAACTACCGAACCAGATGGGCGGCGGGATAACCAAAATGTCTTTGGTGCGGTAGGTTGATGTGACCAACATGTAATAAAACGGGAACGCCGAGACGAGCGCAAACAACGCCAAAAAGACGTACATAAAGCTCATCGTGATTGGGCTACCCAATCGGTCACGGTTCCGTCGGTTGCGAGCAATCGTGGTTGTGGCCATCTTAGTTCTCCGTCTGGTTCTGACCGTTGGCACGGTTGTATGTGAACGAAAAGACCACGATGATGATAAACAGGATGAACGACATCGCCGAGGCATAGCCGAACCCGCTTTTCGACCCTGTGTTGTATTTAAACGCTGACCAGTAGAGTTGCATCATGGCGGTGAGGCCTGATTGATCAGTGCCGCCCGGCGACGATGATTGTGTGCCACCTGCGAGCATGACGGGAATGTCGAAGTTCTGCATCGCACCAATAATCGAAGTGACGACTTGGAAGAGAATCACGCCTTGCAACAACGGCATGGTGATTTTGAGAAAAATGTCCCATGTGCTTGCGCCGTCTACACGTGCAGCCTCATAAAGTTCAAGATTAATGGATTGCAATCCGGCAAGGAAGATAATCATCGAATAGCCAGTCCATTGCCAGATAATGATGAGCGCAATCGATGGTTTGAGCCACAACGCTGAATTTAGCCAGTTGATGACACAACCCATGTTGTTGCTTTCGAAGGCCCATTTGTAGCATTCACCCGTGGGTGCAGTAAGAAATTGGTTTAACCCGAGTGCGGTGAGGGCGAAGTTGATCATGCCATATTGGTTGCCGAACAACGACGTGAAGAGAATGCCCACAGCAACAGCTGATGCGACAAAAGGCATAAAATAGGCAGCCCGAAAAAAATCTTTAAATCGAACATACCCGCTGTTGATGATAAATGCCAAACCGAGTGCGAGGGTCAATTGTGGGATAGTCGCAACGACAAACAACCAAATGGTGTTATAGATTGCCTTCCACCAGAGTTCGTCCACCGTCACCAATTTAATGTAGTTGTTGAACCCTACCCATACCATCGGCGAAATGCCGTCCCATGTATGGAGTGAAAGCCAGAGGCCATACACCAAGGGGAAAAAGCCAAAGATAGCGTAGAGCAAATAGAACGGGCTTACGAATACGTATGCCCACGCATTGCGTTTTGCTTCTTTTTGACGTGTGCGTCGGTCCTGCGCCGTACGTTCCGCCAACGAGAATGACGAAGAAGCCATGTGCACCTCGCATGTTGTAAGGGTTTCATCGAATGACACGCCGGAGTGGCATTAGATGCCACTCCGGCGGAGGTGAGACGGAGATTACGGGGTTGCGCCTTCGATTGCCGTGAGGGCTGCGGCTTCTGCATCCTTCATGGCTTGGACTGGGTCCTTGCCTTCGACGAGCACTTTCGCAATTTCTGCATTGACGATGTCGTCTGCCTGCAGGTCGTATGGGCTGCGCGAAATCGAAGCCACGTTGTCGGCGATGTCGCCCCAAACGCGGAACGTGCGCTGTCCACCGAAGAAGTCCTGTGGCTGGTCGTACAACGGATCTGCCCATGCTGGCTTGTAGGCTGGGAACACACCGGTTGGCTTGAACATTGCGTTCTGACCTTCTGCGGAACAGCAGGCCCACTGCACGAAGTCCCATGCCATTTCGATGTTCTTGCCCTGCTCAGGAATGGCACAGAACGAACCACCCCAGTTGTAGCTGGCTTCAGGAGCCGGCACAACACGCCACTTACCGATGGTCTGTGGCTGGTCCTTGGTCAAACCACCCTGCATCCAGCATGCAATGACCATTGCTGCGAACGCGTCGTTCTTGACGCCTGCGGCCCAGTCAGCACCCCACCAACCGATGTTGGCGTCGAGCTCTTGCTTGCGGAAGTCTGCAGCCAGTTGGGCTGGGCGGGTTGCTTTTTCTTCGATCAACACCTTCATGTTGTCGAAGTAGCCTTCGCCGCCTTGGCGGAGTGCACCACCATAGACGTCGGTGCCTGCATCAGCGACCAGCTTGATCTTGCCACCGCTTTTTTCCTTGACGGTCTGAGCAAGTGCGAAGAAGTCTTCCCAGGTCTTGCCCTTGGTGTGCGAGATCAGTTCTTCGATGGCTTCTGGTTCGGTTGGGAGGCCCAACTTCTCCATGATGTCGGCGCGGTACCAGACGCCTGCAGGACCAATGTCCCATGGCATGGCAACCAAACGACCGTCAGCAGTGGAGCCTTGGGTCCACTTGTACGCGACCATGTCCTTCTCATACTTGCCGCCATCGAATGGGGCAGCCTTGAGGTCGGCCAAACCGCCTTTGGCGGTGAAACCGCCGACGCGACCGATTTCGAGGGAAGCGATGTCTGGTGCACCGGAACCCGATGCAAAAGACGTCAGCAACTTGTCGTGTGAGTCTGCGAATGGGGTGTTCACAAAGGTAACCTTGGCGCCACGATTTGCCTTGTTGTACTCGTCAGCCCAGATTTGACCGTTGGAATCCCACCACCAGAACGTCAAGTCCACGACAACCTTGTTGCCTTCAGCAGGAGCTTCTGCAGCAGGAGCCGCAGCGCCACCACAAGCAGCCAGTACGCCGGCTGCACCTGCCGCACCGAGGCCAGCGGCTGCAAGCCGCAGGAACCGACGACGCGAAAGGGATTTGTCATTCATCGCCATGATGGATCCTCCTCCATTGGAAGAAACAACTCAGGAGAGTTGCTGGTACGGATAGGCCGTACCTACGATAGAATTTTCACCACAAAAGAAGCCAGTGAGCGCTTCAGCACAGTATGTACTTCCTGAGGTTGGTGATACGTTGATTATAGAGAAGTATTTTCATTTGTCAAATATGCAAACTATCGTGAGGTTTTCCTGTTGTATATGACATATTTCTTGTCCGGTGTGAAAACAGATTTAATGACTCCTCATGCTCTAGGAGTCTTCATGTTCTACTCATGTTCCAACGGAATGTGTCTCTCATTCTATCTTGTGACAGCCTGCCCATGGGCTTTTAGTCCAGAACGCGCAGAGCCCATCACACCCGAAGGTTTTAATTTTTCCTGATCCCCCCTCTGCAAATCCGACCAAAAGCATTCCAATAAGGTACACGTTCGTGCTGCAATTCATCCATTATGTGCTGTATTCGTACCGTTTTACTCCTTTGATAGCCAAAAATTCACACGGTTTTTTAAAAGTTTACCTGTATTCGCAGGATGAATGATTCACAATGGGTCCTTTGTGCAGCATCACTCCACGATCACTGCAGACATCAACCTACATATAGAGCCAGTTGCATTTGTGTTGGCTGTATTGTTGTGGGTGTGGCCTTCTTGGGTTGGCGAGCGTGTTGATCAGTGTGCCCGTGGATGTATCTTCTGAATACCAGAAAGCATACTGTACAATCACACGTTCAACCCACAAACAAGACGGTCACAATTATGAGCGTGTTAATGTCTGTATGAGCCGCGCTTGGAGTTCTCGACGTCGCGCAAAGCTGTCTGCAGGCTGGGCTACCGCATTGAGTGATACTGCGGCGTCGCACCATGTGGCACCGATCTGTTGCCCGCCACAAAACGCATCAGTGCCGACAAATGGTGCGACGGTATGTGCAGCACGCAAACTCGGGACGGTGCCGCTCGCGACGGTCAACAGATGTTGCAGTTCGACATCGTTTGCAAAATCTGTTGCCAGTGCTGTTGCTGATTCCGGTTGAGTGGATACTTCTGGTATGGCAGCCACGAGACTCGGACCTGCGATATAGCCTCCTGCTGGTGCACAGAGTCGCCAGGAGCTGGGTGATTCGTAGACCGCTCGCATAAGTGCTGCTTGCATCCACCTACCAGCAACCATCATCCCCGTCTGCTCGTGGGAAATTCGTTGGTACCAAGGTCCAGAAAAATGGCGTTCGGGTGCAGCCCACTGCTGCAACGCAGCGGTCGATGTGACTACATCAAATGTTTGTTCCCACGTTGCATCGAACACGTCACCGGCCATACTGCTCCGCTCGAGCTGTGGGATCAGCACATCATCGACGATACTGCTGAGCACTGGACCATTGGGGAGTGATCGAGCGACCTCGGAAAGGAACGACACAAATGATTGCAGCGTAGCGCCGAATGCAGCGGATACTTGGAGGGGATCAGATTGTGGAAGAACGCTCCCAAGTAGGTCACGATCGTACCAGACGCCGAGAGGGTTGACCGCAAGGGGGATAGCGAATCGGGACTGCGTTGCGTCGGTGGATTGTTGGCGACCGATTTGCACATGTTGGAGGTCGGTTGCTTGGGTGATTTGCTGTTGGCGCCAATATCGTTGGACGTTCCACGTAGCAATCGTGGTCGAGTCTGCAATCACGATGTCTGGTGCTGACCGTTCGCCGCGGATGCTCTCGGCAATCCATTGGTTGAGCTCTGCGGCTGCAACGACTATGCGCGTAACGGGGATCCGTGGGTGTGCACCACGCCAGCGTGCCAGTGCATCATCGATGACATAACTCGTCGTCCAAATCGTCATCGTTGGCGTTGCAATGACCACTGGTGCTTGCCCGTCGAGTGCCGGCACGCTACAGCTGGTGAGTGCGGCCCCCGCAACACCGAGCGCTGTTCGGATGAAT
>CAIPUQ010000575.1 GCA_903868295.1 uncultured Roseiflexaceae bacterium | reverse complement strand
GACCTGCCCGCCCGACAGCCGCACCCCACGCGAGCCGACCAACGTGTCGACCCCAGACTCGAACTGCGCGACATCGAACTCCATGACCGCACCATGGACCGCGGTGCCGATATGTACATCGACACTCGGCCGACCTTGGGTGATATTCTCGCGCAGGGTGTCCGAAAACAGGCGCGGTACTTGACTGGTATACGCAACAGAAGGCGGTATAAAGCGCTCAGCGACATCCTCTATCAGCGTTTCATTCCAGTGAATCGTCCCACGGACATTCGGGAGCATCCCCAAAAATGCTCGCAGCAAGGTCGTTTTGCCAGAGCCGACAGGACCGGTCACGACCACCAGCCGTCCCGGTGCGAGATCGAGGTCGACATCACGAATGCCGTACGTTCCGTTCTGCCATTCCACTCCCAATCCGCGGACAGTGACATTCGTCAGCGGGGGCATAGGCGTCACGGTCGGTGGCTCTTCGAGCGAAAACATGTCGCTGACGGGTTGCCCATGTCCTACATATTCGAGGCGCTGGATAGACACTTTGAGCTGTTGTTGGCGCCCAATGAACACACCGATTTCGAACAACAACTCGCTGATAATGCCGAGGTTATACACAAAAAATGCCACATCGCCAGCGCCGAACGAGCCGCTCCGGGCCGATTGATTGACCATCAACATCATGATGGCAATGCCAATCGTCAACGAACTATGGAACGACGCGCCCAACAGTCCGTCGTACAACACCTCACGCAAGGTGGCATGTTCGCGGACCTTATTCAGCTTGTCAAAATGCTTCAAGACATGCTTTTCGGCCCCAGCAACTTGGACTGCTTGCACCGAACCGTATGTTTCGGCAATAAATCCAATAACTCGCCCCGTGGCACGACGACGCTCGGTACGGTAATAGTAGATTTTGTCGTAGGCAAACCGCGCACCCACCACAATCATGATTAACGGGATGGCAATGGCAAGCGTCGCATCGGGAGCAATCGCATACATCATGATGAACGACACAACAGCGAACGCGAAATACGCCAAAATATCATTGATTTGGACTACAACTTGCGGCAACTCGCCGATATCGTCGCGCAACCGCGACACAATCTCCCCAGGAGAACCCTTGAGTGCAGAAACCGCAGGCAATTGAAGCAACCGTGATAACAACGAGAACCGCATGGCATTCATCGTGGGGATGCGCATTTTGACGTCCGAGTAGGTCCCGATTATGTACATCACAAAGCGCACCAGTGCAATCCCCACGAACGCACCGAGTAACGTCCAAGGCACCGAATTCTGTTGTTCGATCTGTAGCGTATTGAGGACTTCACGCACCAAAATACCAGGCAACAGCTCGACGAGAAGGACGACAACCCCTGTTACAAGGTGTATGACATACCACCAGCCCCCTTGGCGGACCATCTTGCGCATCAATTCGAGGGGTGATGTCATGCGAGTTCCTGTTCTGCACCATGTTGGAGGAGCTGTGCGTAGCGTGAGTTCGAGTCTGCCCGCAACGACGCTTCAGCGCCGAATTCGACCAAGGCACCGTTCGCCAAAATAGCAATGTAATCACAGCGGCGGACGGTCTGCAAGCGGTGGGCAATGATGATGGTGGTTTTGTCCGCGAGGACTTTGTCGAGCGCCTTTTCGACCATCCGCTCTGTTTCGGGGTCGATTCGTGCGGATGCCTCATCGAGGATAATCACCTGCGGCTGTTTGAGGTAGACCCGTGCCAGTGCTATGAGTTGTGCTTCGCCGGCCGACGTCGCGCCGTTGGCTGCCAGGAGTGTGTCGAGGCCATTGGGTTGTTGCGCATACCATCGATCTAACCCGAGCGTATGCAACGCATCAAGCAACTGTTCGTCTTGGATGGCCGGGTTGAAGAATGTCAAGTTGTCACGCACTGTGGCATAAAAAAGCTGGACATCTTGTGTGACCAAGCCGACATGCGTCCGCAATGACGCCAGCGTGTAGTCCGGGATGGCACGATCACCAATCCGTATCGCCCCACTGCTCACGTCATACAGGCGAAACAACAGACGGATCAACGTGCTTTTGCCAGATCCGGTCCGGCCTAATAACCCGACCACCTTGCCCGCGGGGATATGGAAGCTCACGTCGCGCAACACCGGATCCTCCGGCAAGCCTGCTTCGTCATCCTGATAGGCGAATGTGACCTGCTCGAACGACACCGGCGGGATGACCGCTGGCATCTCGTGGATGCCATCGATGAGTCGTGATTTGACCGCCAACAGCTCTGCGATGCGCAAAATGCCGGCCGATGCTTGCTGTAGCTGGTCTATTTCGGAAGAAATCGTCCGGATGGGACGCATAATCAAATCGCCATAAAACATGGTCATCACAATCAATCCGATGCTGATTTCGTTGCTGAGGTACAACCAGACGCCAACAGCGAGGATCATCACGGTGAGCATCGACGACAACACCATCGGGATAATCCATGTCAACGAACCGTAGACACGCCCAAGGGTATCGAACTTGTTCTTTTCATCCATCAAGACGTTGAGACGCCGCAATACATACGAGCGAGCGCCCAATCCGCGTATGTCTTCGAGGCCGGCGAGGCGCTCTTCGAGAAAGCCGAAAAGTTGTGCTGATGCCTCACGGCCTGCCTCCCAGTAGGGAACGGCAATCCCACGAAAACCGAAGAGCACCCACATCGCCACCAACGCGTAGACCAGCAAAAGGATCCCCAAGCGCCACTCGAGATACATCAGCACCCCGACACTCGAGGTCAGGAGCAAAATACTCCCACCTATTTGCAGGACCATTTGTGAGAAAAAGCGATTGAGGCTGGCCACGTCGCCGTCGATACGCTCAATCATGATGCCCGGTGTCTGTTTTTTGTGGAACGACATGTCGAGGTCAAGGGTATGTTTGGCGATATCAGCGCGCAACGCATTCGCTGCGTGCCAGCCGGTTTTCTCACCGACATACGTCGCCGACATCGTCATTGCTTGTTGCGACAGTGCTGCAATCAAATACCAGGCGCTGATAGATACAAGCACCGGTGCCGCTGCGCCGACGATTGCCGCGTCGACAAACTGCGACAGCAATCCCGGACCGACCAACAACAGGACATTGTCGGCAATAATCAGGAGAAACAAGAGGGTCACTTGGCGTCGCTGCGGCCAAAAATACGTATGCAATAACGCCCGATATCGCTGTGTAGAAGGCAGACTCATGACACTCCTAGGTATGGCTGAACGACCGTCAGCATTTGGTCAAGACCATGTTCAGCTGCCATCTTGGTCGCTATGAGGCGGCTGCGATGACGGTACGAAACATCGGTCACCAGGTGCGCGAGTGCATCGCTGAGTGACGACGTCGTGACTTCGTTGGGTTGTAATACTGCTAACGTTAATTGTACCTGCAAAGCGCGCCGTGCCCAATACGCATCTGTTGGATATAACGGAATCGCAAGCCCTGGAACACCTGCCCGTACCACCCGATGCGTCGTCCCTGCACCGCCTGGATGTATGACACAGGCAGCGCCTGCAATGACGTGTTGATGGGTCAGCGGGCCACTCCAGGTCATCGTCTGCTCGTCTGATTTGACGGTTTCGAGATCTGCAGGCATGAGAATAAGGCATCGCATCCCCAAATCGCGAACACAGGTTGCCGCCATCTGCACCACCCGCTGGGCCGAGGCTCCCAAAAACGCCCCGTGGGTAACGATCACATACGGGAGGTTCACACGCACAAATCGTTCTAACGGCGCAGCCAGCGCCTCGGGTTCGGGGAGCAGCCACTCACCCGTGATGCGTTGGAGCGCGGTTTGGACCACAGCAGGATCGCTCAACGCCGGCGAAGCCGCATACAGCACCGGACGGTCTCGCTCACCACCCGATGATGGTGGCGTCCCGTAGCGTGACACCGTTATGCACGGTATTCCTAATGCATCTGCATGAGTGGCAACGCGCTGGAGTGGGTGTTGACAGACAATCAATGAAGCATCAGCGAGCAGTTGCGTGAGTTCGTTGGAAAAGACCGTCTGGGCGCGCGAAACTGCCAAACGCGTACGAAGCTTGGTAATCACTGACCGACTGCCCAGATCATGCGCTACGTCGGGGTACCGCAGATCAGCGGTGAGTAGGGTTGCGACACCAGCAGAGAGGGCACGCCATGGGATCCCGTGCGCCCGTACCCAGTGTTCCCATAACGGGATGGTACTGCACATCACCGGGATACCGGCCACGCGACACGCGCGTGCTGCTGCAATCATTGGACGTATGTTGCCGGGCGAACCCGTGGCGATAAAGAGCACAAACCGACGGTTCACGGTAGTCACCCTGCGGTATACTTGTGAGGAACATTATCAAGGAAGCGGCATGTTTTCACAATTACCCGCACTGTTGCGGATTCTGCGTGTGCCAGAATGGTTGATTGCTCCCAAAGACGGGGACGAGCGGAACATGTCGCGCGGGATGTACGACGGAATGGGCGTTGGTGTGGTCGAAGGTGTGCAAATCTTCATCCCAGTCCTCTTCACCCGCCTCGGGGCAGACCCGTTGGCAGTCGGACTGCTTACGTCGCTCCCCGCTGTTGCCGGTCTGTTGTTGGCGGTGCCGATTGGCATGATGATTGCACGGAGTCCCACCGTTATCCCATGGTATGCGTGGAGCCGGCTCCTGCTGTTTATAAGTTATCCATTGATGGCAATCGTCCCGCTTTTTTTTGAAGCCCAAACAGCCATCTTGCTGATGCTTGCAATCGCTGCACTCGCAACGATTCCGCAAACCAGCCTTACCTTGGTGTTCAATGTGGTGATGGGTTCGATTATCGACGTCCAGCGGCGCTACTTCCTGATGAGTTTGCGCTGGTCGATATTGGGTGTGTGTAACGGCATCGCCGTCTATGTGGCCGGGTTGTACCTGGCAAAGCACACAGGTGTCGACGGCTATGCAACCGTCATCGGCGTGTCTTCGGTGTTTATCGCCATGGCGTTCTTCCCGGCACGCAAATACGAAGTCCCACCCGAACGCCGCGAAAAAGTCATCCCGCCTACGACAATTGGGGCAGCGCTGCGTACGATGGTTGACAACTTTCGTCGTTTTCCTGCGTTTCGCACCTTTGTGTTATGTCAAGCAGTCTTCCAAATCGGCTTATCCATGGCATTGCCGCTCTTTCCGCTCCATTGGGTGCGGGTGTTGCATGCAGACGACGCAGCCATCGGTCTCGTATCGATGGTGCAGAGTGTGACCCTGCTTGTGGGGTATACGTTGGGGTCGTATTTTGCGACCCGCTATAATGCCCGCGTGTTGATATTGTGGGTGTGTGCTATCGGGCTGGGTGTTTATCCATTGCTCACCGCTGTGGTGACCAGTATGGCACCGTTGATCTTCTTTGCAGCGGTCTGGGGTATCTGCACTGCTGGGATCGAATTGGTGATTTTGGACGTCTTGCTCGACAGCTGCCCACCGGGATATGTGACCGCAGTGATGCCGTCAGAACGCATGGTGATGTTTGCGGTGCGCTTGATCGGACCAATCATCGGCACCGTGCTGGCGCGTGAGACATCAACCACGCTGGCGCTAGTGGTGGCCGCCGCCCTGCACTTCATCGGCGCAGGGTTGTTCATCTATTTTCGGATCGGCACCAAAAAAGCCAGCGAACTCTACCACTCGCCGGCGTAGCCAATAGCGTGCGAACCCGCTTGCGAAGCAATCATGGCGTGCCGAAGTTCCGTCAATTGACGGATGTGGAGCACGTCATGTGTTACCCAGGACCACAAAACATCCGCAGCCGTCAAGCCAACGAGATGCTCGGCATTGACCGTTTGTTCCCAATTGGTCTTGGTGAATGCCTCGAGAGAGGCAATGCTGTTGCGTCGCTCGGTCAAAAAACCATCTCGCCACACACTGAACAGTTGGCCAGAGTAATTGTGTTTCGTAATCCACCCTTCGGGATCGATGGCAGGGAGCAGCGATTCGGGAGCGCTCATGGTTTGGAACACACGCGTGCGGAAATCATACTGTTCCTCGTCGTACAGATGCCCCATGACCTGCTTGAACGTCCAAGCACCATCAATATAGGTAATTGAAGCCTCGACTTCGCTCAAATCACTCGTCATCGCGGCAATAGTCACTGCGTGGGCGGCCAACATGTGGCACATTCGTGCGATATTCATCGATTCTCATTCTATTTTGCGTCACTCCCTTGATTCTACCCTTTTTCTCACGGGTATGCGACCCAGACCAACGCAGTTCCCGTACAGTCGATCGCGCTGATATGTTGTATATACAACATATCGAGAGAAATACAGTAAATACTTTTCAAATCTAAGAGAGGAACAAGCACGGTGCCCTATTTTGACAATGAGAATGCACTCTGGTACAAAGTATGTTGTATGCACATAGTATTGAGAAGTTTGCCATGATACCACCGCATGGTGTCCAAGAATTAGCGGTATTGTTCGCAAAATTCGCCGGCCTCGTCACAATGACCGGGATTGGTGAGATTTTGACAGTACTGCAATCACACGACATCTCGACACCTCGTTTTGTCGTCTTGAAGCACCTCAATTCGCACAACGGGGCGACGGTCTCGACTATTGCGCACACGCTCGGATTGACCATCGGGAGCACGAGTCAACTCATCGACCGGCTCGAGGTCGATGGGCTGGTGTACCGTCTCGAGGACGAAGCGGATCGGCGCGTCCGGCGTGTCTATTTGAATGATCGGGGCGACTATATGATCAATCAACTCAAATCGATGCGCATCCGGCAACTCGAAGAACAGCTGAGCAAACTCCCCAACGAAGTCATTGAGCAGTTATCTGCAGCGCTGACCGCAGCGTTCCCATTTATCACGAAGGATGTCGATTGAGCACGCACATTTCAGAACGCATCGATTATGCCGAAACGCTTCCACACCGTCAGAAACTCATTATATTGGCGGGTGTGTTGCTAGGACTTCTTTTATCTGCGTTGGATCAAACCATCGTCTCGACGGCGATGCCGGCGATTATTGCGGATTTGAAAGGGATCGAATACGTCGCGTGGACAACGACCGCGTACCTTTTGGCTAGCACCACCATGATCCCTATTTATGGCAAACTGTCGGACTTGTACGGTCGCAGGATTGTGTTGTTGACTGGCATAACGCTCTTTGTGCTGGCGTCGATGTTGTGTGGCACGTCGCAGGACATCTTCCAACTCATAGGCTACCGTGTACTCCAAGGGTTGGGTGCAGCAGCGTTGACCTCGACCGCGTTTGCTATCCCGGCTGATTTGTTTTCGCCGGCCGATCGCCCGAGGTACATGGGGCTCATTGGAGCGGTATTTGGATTAGCCAGTATTCTCGGGCCGTTTTTGGGCGGTTCATTGACAGACACCTTGAATTGGCGCTGGGTATTTTATGTCAATTTGCCAGTCGGGATTATTGCATTCGTGTTCATTTGGCGCACCATGCCGACACTGGCGAGTGGATTGAAAGCCGCAATCGATTGGGGCGGCAGTATGACGCTGGTGCTTTCAGTTGTTCCGCTGTTGTTGGCGTTGACCCTCGACAAAGGATTGCATCCGTGGGACTCGGCACTCATCATCGGTTTACTGGTAATGGCAACCGTGTTTGGAACGGTATTTCTGTACATCGAAACGAAAGCAGAATCTCCGATTATCAAGTTATCGCTGTTCAAAAACAAGATATTTAGTGTGACGATTATTTCGTCGTTCCTCAATGGGGCAGCGTTCTTCGGTGCATTTTTGTTTCTGTCGTTGTTCTTGGTTAATGTTGCTGGTGTGTCGGCAACTGAGTCTGGCTCATCACAAATCCCGCTGATGTTGAGCTTCGTGGTGGGGAGCATCGTTGCCACACAGCTCGTGTCCAAAACCGGACGGTACAAGCCGTTCATCTTGTTTGGCTTTGCAATGATGTTGATTGGGTTCTACTCGATGACGCAACTCGATGTTACCAGTTCAACGCAGGATGTTGTCTGGCGGATGTTGCTGTTGGGCATCGGGTTAGGACCGACTATCCCTTTGTTGAATCTGGCCATGCAAAATGCCGTACCATTTGCCAACATGGGCACCGCGGTGGCCAATCGCCAGTTCTTTCAGCAGTTGGGCCAAGCAGTCGGGGCTGCGGTGTTTGGGGTCATCCTCACAACGACACTGACTGCTCAGATCAAAATCCAAACCGAGCCAATCGTCAACACATTACCGACCGAATACCGTCAGCAAGTATATGCGTTCGATTTGAAGGAAGCAGCAGCAGGTTCGTCCGATGGGATGACCCTCCAAGACACGATGCTGGCCACGGTGCATGCAGAGTATGACACGATTGCTACCCAAATCACCGCAGCAGTTGTGCAAAAAGATGCGAAAGCAATCGGAGCACTCGTCGCAAACCCGATGCTTCCTGCCGAGTTGAAAGTGCAGATTCAGTCCGAACAGATTGATCCTGTTGCATTACCAGCAATCTTGGCTGGTATCGAAGCGGGCCGTGCACCAGCCATCAAAAAGGCGGTCGGCTTGAGTAACGACATCGGCCAGGCGATCAAACAGGCATTTACCAACAGCATCACCCAAATCTATCGTGACGCAATCTGGTTAGTCGTGATTTCATTTGTGTTGGTATTGTTTGGGCTGCCGGAAGTTCCACTGCGCAAAACGAATCGTGACGATCCCGTCATCAGCGAGTAGTATCGGACCGGACTGACCACAGGGCACCGTCGCAACACACGCGACGGTGCCCTGTGGTACGATGGCAACCAATCAGAGACGACGAGTATCTATGCCATTACGCACCATTACGGCCACAGCACCGATACGCATCTGCGACCTCGGCGGATGGACCGACACGTGGTTTGCTGGCCATGGGGTGGTCTGTAGCCTCGCAGTCAATCCCGGGGTTGTGGTGCAGGTACGGCTTTCGACGCGACAAACGGAGCGTCAGGCCGTACAGCTCGCAGTGCACAACTACGGGGAGTTGCTCCACTACCCCGGCGATACACCGCGCCACCCATTGCTCCATGCAGCCATTGCCACCAATCCGATACCCGATGCGTATGATGCCGAGATAGCGGTGTCTTCTTCCATCCCGCCGGGATGTTCGACGGGCACCTCTGCGGCGGTGTCGGTTGCCTTGATTGGTGCATTACGCGCGGCGCAGGGGCATATCGAACCACCAGCGAAGCTTTCCCGTGCTGCCCACCTGCTCGAAACGCACGAACTCGGGTTGCAGAGTGGCATTCAGGACCAAATTGGGGTG
>CAIPUQ010000574.1 GCA_903868295.1 uncultured Roseiflexaceae bacterium | reverse complement strand
GTGCGTACTACAGTTTCATAATCTGTTATATTTATTCAATAAGTATTGTACCTGAGTGAGGTTGCTCTTGATAGATCGTCGAGGCATGATTCGCATCGTAGGGATGGGAGCGTTGGGTGCAGTGCTCTCCGCGTGTGGCGGCGAACGCACCGAAACAGCGGCCACGGGGAGTCTCGATGTCAGCTCGGGGACGCCGCCTGTACGCAGCGAGGCACTTTCGTGTGCCGTCGCATCGTCATTAGAAAAAATCATGCCGATTTTTTCACGACTCTTCGTCGAAAACTACTCGCTCCCGAGCCCGACGTTCCAATCGGCAGCATCAGGAACGCTGGCTACCCAGATCGCCGAAGGTGCCCCGTTCGACGTTTTTCTTGCAGCTGACTCGGTTGCGATGCGGCCGCTGATAGACGCCAAACTCGTGATGCAGGCAGATATACACCCGGTCGTGAAGACTGATATTGTCATCGTTGCACGGACAAAACGGGGCATCGTGACGCTCGATGATATCCGCACCAGCGGGACAAAAATCGTGGTCGGCGATGCGCAGGTACCCATTGGCAGGTACACGCAGCTGCTCCTCAAAGCCATCTCGAAGCGCACCGGCGATCGCACCTTCACTGACGCGTTCACCCAAAACATCGTGTCGTATGAGGATAAAGCGGCAGCGGTAAGCCAGAAATTCTTTGCAGGCGACGCCGACGTGGCGGTGTTGTACCGCTCCGATTTGTACGGCTATGACACCAACGACTATGTTGTTGTGCCCCTGCCAAAGCAGGTTTCGCTGCAATCGACGTATGTTTCGGTCGTTCTGCCGGGCGCAAAACAAGGCGCGATTGATTTTGTGAACCTGCTGACGAACCCTGCCCATGCAGGGATATGGAGCAAGTATGGCTTCCGACCGCTGGGCACATAGCGCGCGCCGAACGATCCTCGCCGTCCTCGGCATACCGTTGGTGGCGCTGTTTGTCCTGCCGTTGTTTGGGTTATTGTTGCGGAGCACACCGGAAGCGTTGCTCGCGGCAGCCCTCTCGCCTGCGGTCACCCAGGCACTCGGGTTGACCCTCTTGACGACAGGTGCGGTCGTCCTGATTACCATCGTCGCCGGCACCCCGTTGGCAATTGTGTTGACCACACGTTCCGCATACCACCACTGGCTCCGGACACTCATTGACATCCCCGCTGTACTCCCACCGGCTGTCGCTGGGTTGGCGTTATTGACCATTTTCGGCCGGATGGGCTGGTTTGGGGAGTATCTCGCTGACCATGGATTGTTCATCCCGTTTACCACGACCGCCGTGGTATTGGCGCAACTGTTTGTGGCGGCGCCCCTGTATATCAAAGCATGCATGATTGCCTACGAGGGGCTCGACCCGATGCTCGCCGATGCCGCACGCATCGACGGCGCAACCGCCTGGCAATTCTGGCGTTTGGTCGTCTTCCCATTGACGTCTGCAGGTATGCAGGCGGGGATTGCCATGACGACTGCCCGCGCATTGGGTGAATTCGGCGCAACCGCACTGTTTGCCGGTAGCATGCCTGGCCGCACGCGTACCATGGCACTGGCAATCTATGT
>CAIPUQ010000573.1 GCA_903868295.1 uncultured Roseiflexaceae bacterium | reverse complement strand
TTTCGATGCGGGCATAGCCGTTGTAATCGATGCTCCAAGCATAGCCGAACTGGTGATAGTAGTGCGGTATGCCCGTGATGACTTGGAGCAAATCGCCACGTGATGCACTTTTTGCATGCATTCGTTCCATGATTGCCCGAACATACCCTTGCTGACGGACAGATTGGTGACTACACACCAGTTCTGGGCGCCCAACCGGGATTGGTATGCCGCCATAGCGCATGGGCTGGGTCATCAATGCCGCGGCAGCAACGATGGTATCGTGTCGGCTTATCAACGCAATATCACTGCTCTTACACAACGGATGGTTGTTACTCGTCAAATCGTGTGCATACGACGCAACATTCGGGTTCGGATGAGCATCGGGTCCGAGCACAAACGCATGAGCAGCAAGTGCCGCATAGCCGTCTGCGTCTGCAGCCGTGCCCCAGCGAAGTACCGCACCCTCACCAATCGGTATAGAGTCTTCTTGTTTGTCAGTCATCTGTACCTCAGTTCAGCCATTGGAACCACGAGGGTTGCTTGGGAAACAAAATGTCAAGCAACTGCGCTGCCTCTGTACTCGCATGTGCTTCGTGATGCCAGAAGCGTATGTCGGTCAAAGACTTACGCCCGAATAGCAGCATGAGGAAGGTATCATACGGCAGACAAACATCCGCTCCATCACCCATGATCGGTGGACGGGTGTTGCGCACCGTGCTGAGCCGACCGTCTTGCCATTCGAGGACAACGCCACTCCCGTAGCACGAAATGCTCAATGTCCCTGTGTAGCCAACCATCAGACTACGGTGTACGCGTGCTTCCAGTATCGGAATCAATGCCGTCAATAATCGGGCGAGGTCAATTACGCGCACATACCACGCGTAGGTTTCTTCGGTGGTAATCGCATACCCATGCTGTACCTGTCCATAGATTGGATGGACGCTGTCGAGGACAAAATTCACCCCGGATAGCTCGTGAATGTCAGGATTGGTGACGACGACATGCGTGCGGTATGCGGCAAGCGCATGGAGGATTGGAGTCAGCATCTGTTGCCAACTTACCCCGATGGCAACGCCTGCACCAAGCACACATATGTTTGTGCCGTAATTTGCACGATGCACCAAAAGATACCCAATGACCTCGTGGTGTGCATTTGTCATAAACAGCAGGTCGAACATGGTCAGCGACGTACTTTTGCTACAGAGATGTGTGTAGTAACTGCGCTCGAATGGTGTGGTGCAGAGTAACCCCCGGTTCAAGCGATCTGCGTCGTACAGCCGCACAAACTCATGGTATTCATCTGCACGTGCACGGCGGAGCTGTACTTGAGACGCAGTGCTAGCCAACGCTGGGACCGAATCGAATCGCACCACGCATTGCTGATCAAAGTCGATAGCATAGGCATACCCAAATTGGCGATAAAAGAATGGGATTCCGGTTATTGCCTGGAGTGTATCGCCGCGGGCATGACTTTTGGCGTGGAGTACACGGAAAATCTCGCGGATAAATCCCCGGTTACGATAGTCTGGGTGGCATACGACCATCTCGGGTCGACCGACGTACAGCTGTATACCTGCGTAATCCATCGGTTGGCGGAGCAGTATTGCCCCTGCAACGACAACATCATCCTGATCAACAACGACCGCAATATCGTGTTCGCCGACCAACGGATGAGTCTGCATCCACTCTGCTACGGTATCGGCATTGATTGTGCGCAACGGTGCGTCAGCGCTCCGTCTGAACACGACATCGCAGAGCGTCGCATACGCTGCAACGGTGTGCGCATCAGCCCATTTTATGAGAAAACCATTGCCGAGATCTGCACAGTAGCGTGGGTCAAAAACTTCCACTGCAGCGCCTCCTATATCGGCAGCTGACCGAACTGACCGTGCAATGCCGTGGTCGGCACATCACGGGCATGCAGGGTCATGACGACATCGTCGTAGCGGACGCCATTGAAGAGACGTGATTCGGGTATTCGACCCGTTTCAACAAATCCCGCGGCTTCGTAGCTTTTGCGGCCGCGCATGTTGTAACTGACGTACCAGAGATAAATGGTCTGCAGATTGAGGAACGCAACGCCGTATTGGCACATCAATCTGATAGCTTCTCGCCCGTACCCTTTGCTCCAATACTCCCGCTCCCCGATGACAATCCCAAGCTCAGCGCGTTGATGCACCTGCCGGATGTCCATCAGACTCACATTGCCGATGAGCTGATGTGTGTGCGCATCGATGACGGCGAAATGCCGCTCTGTGTGCGATTGCTTGACATAATTGTCATACCATTGCTGTTCTTGCTCGAGCGTATATGCAGTTCCCTGCATTCCGATGAACGCCGTCACATCGAGCTGGCTAAACCAACGCGTGAGGGTCGGAACATCTTCGACGCGGAACGTACTGAGGTAAATGCGATCGCCGGCTATGATTGACTGGCGAGGCGTATGGGCAAACTGCGTCATTTATTCCTCCCCGACAAGTAATCGGATATAGCTGTCGTAGCGTACCTGCGAAATACTGCCTGCTGCGACAGCAGCACGAATCGCACAATCTGGTTCGTTTTGATGGATACAGTCACTAAATCGGCAGTCCCCCAAAAGTGGTGCAAACTCACGGAACCCGTTTTCGAGTTCGTCTTGTGGGATGTTCCACAAGGCGATTTCGCGAATACCCGGTGTATCCGCAACGTACCCACCGTTCCCCAATGGGATCAGTTGTGCCATTGTCGTCGTGTGGCGTCCTTTGTTGAGGGTTGCCGATACCGCCCCTACCGAGAGCGCCAGCGCCGGATCAATGGCATTGAGGAGTGATGATTTGCCTACCCCGGATTTCCCTGTAATGACACTGATGCGGCTGGGCAACCATTGTTTGATGTTCTCTACACCTTGTCCGGTGTAGGTGCTCATGGTCTGCGTTTCGTACCCGATACGTGCATACGGTGCGAGTGCTGCCGCTGCGAACTCGGGGCTGACGAGATCTGATTTACTCGCAACGATACGTGCTTCGAGGTTATTGTGTTCACAAATCAACAAGTACCGGTCCAGCATGCGCGGATGGAACTCGGGGTCAGCGAGTGCAACGACCACAATAACCAGGTCGACATTCGCCACAATCAGGTCTTCTTTGTGGCCACGAGACCCGACAGCGACACGCGATAACCGAGTGGTGCGCTCGTGTACTGCTTCGATGGCTCCTTGGCCAGGGCTGACCACGGCGATGTCAACCAAATCGCCGATGACCGCTATTTCGCTCTGTAGTTCAACACGTTTCAACCTGCCGCGCAGTTTGCATTCGATGACACCGTCTGCGGTTTCGACCCAATAGAACCCACTCATTGCACGTAATATACGACCAAGCATGTCGTTATCCTTGTAAGAGAAAAAGAAAAACAAAAAAACCACTCTGCGTTGCGAGCGGTTGTTCAAAACCGCAGGACGACTCCCGCGGTGGCATTCGTAGGTGCGCTACGACTGCAGACAGGGAGTACAAATGATTGTTGCGTGTGCTGTGTGCATTGTTCACTCCCTTCATTTCTCATTTCATCAAACGTACCATAGTTCTCAGTTTGCTGTCAAGGATTCTCGCATTATCCGGTGGTCGATATTCGATGGAGGAGCAAGAGTAACAGTACCGAAGCAACTGTCCAAAATCGTGCTTGTTCGTGTTGGAGCACAAAACGGTTGACACCTTTCCAAAGGAACAACCAAACGACGAACCACACTGCCGTGTAGATTCCATGTAGGGGAGCAAGTGTTTTTCCGGTCATGCCAGCAATCCCCAACACCGCGGCACTCAGCATCAGTAATCCCAGAATACCATGCAAGACGGGAACCGAGCCGCCGAGTGGTCGGCCACGCAACCACGCTACCAAACAAATCAGGCAGAGGCAGACCGTCACAGCGCTACTTGTCGTCGCTAAATTGCTATGGATGTTGAACATGCTGACCTCGTGGTGCCGTGGGGCATATGTCGTGTAATGGGCATCGGGTACATTCTGGGTTGCGCGCATGACATATCTGGCGCCCCAATTGGATAAGGTGCATGTGTGCTTCATACTTCATGTCAGCGGGAATGATGGTATGCAGGATGGTGTGTGCGCGCTCAGGACTTTTGCCTGTGACCAATCCGACGCGTTGGGCGACACGTTGGATATGTGTATCCACCGGAAGCAACGGCATGCCATAGGCAAACATGAGGACACAGCTTGCGGTCTTGGGTCCGACCCCTTTAAAAGCCATAAGCCACGTGAGTGCATCGTCGAGTGCCCAGTCGCCCAAAAAATCGATTGTGTATCCGTTCCCACAAACGTCCGGATGCGTCAGCACAGCGTGTATACGTGCTGCCTTGTCTTGTGCTAATCCTGCGACACGAATGGCTCGCGCTAGTTCTGCGACGGGAGCGTCGGCAACATCCTGCCAGGTAGGGTAGTGTTGCCGCAGCGAAACAAATGCCCGTCCACTATTTCGATCCGTCGTGCTTTGCGACAAGATAGTCAGGATAAATTCATCGAGACCATTTCGCCCCGGGCGCCATATACGGGACCCATAATGGACGGTCAAACGCGCATGGATTGATATGTAGAGAGCTTCAGTCATTCAGAATCCTGTACAATATTCATATCCAACGTACATATAGGTACTACATGACCAGCCGCGATACCCGTATTCTAGCGGACTTCCGTGCGCACTGTACAAACCCCGAATGCCCCATCTGCGCCATGGTACGTCATGCCGAGGTTCGGACGCTCCAGGTGTTCTGCGCCGAAGGCGCGGGCGATGAACTGCGCCGTGCAGATATCCGTAGCGCACGCGGGTTGTGTGTGCATCATGGCGCGTTGCTGCGTGACGCACGCGATGCGCTTGCTGCAGCAGTGACTGCACTTGATGTGATGAAAAACCTATTGCGCGATTTGGATGCGCTAGAGCATGCGCCGCGTTGGCCCAAACCACGCATCAATCGCCCAAAAAAGTGTCCCGTCTGCACAGAGATGACACGGTACAATCTGGCTGTCTGTGCTGGTGTGCAGGCCTGGTGTGATGACTCACAGTTTCAGATGGCGCTGGCCCAATCACATGGTATTTGTGCGCCACATCTGCGACTCCTTGCGTCACAAGCTGTCCTGCCTCCTGGTTTTATCGCTGCGCAACGTACGGCATGGGAACGCGTCCGTGCTGATGTTGCTGAATATATACGCAAGCGCGACGATCGTTTTCGGCATGAGCCTGACGCGCACGAAGCAGATGCCTGGCGCCGTGCGTGGTTTGTTATTTCTGGGTCGAGTTTTACGGTACACGAATGACGAGAGAGGAACGTATTGTGCGACGAATACCAACACGGCGTGAGAGTTGGCTCTATGCAATCGCAAATCTCGGTGGTTCAATCCCGTATCAAGCATTTTCTGCGGTTGTTCTGTTCTTTTACACCGATGTCAAAAACCTCAACCCGGCGACAGCTGCAATCATAATGACGATATACGCAATCTGGAACGCACTCAACAATCCGTTGATTGGCCACCTTTCGGATCGGACCGTGTCACGCTGGGGTCGGCGTCTGGTGTACATTCGATTCGGCATGATCCCGTTTGCCCTTGCGTTTGCCGCCATTTGGTTGGTTCCCTATGACGCCGCTGAACATCCGGTGCGTGTCGCGCTCTGGTTTTTGGTGTCGATTATTGTCTTTGAAGGATTAGGGACCGCAGTAACGGTCGCTGGTCATCAATCGTTGTTGGCCGAAATGTTCCCTAGTTACCAATCTCGGGTGGATGTTGCGGTCAGGATGAACTGGATCCAGACGGTCGGATTGTTTGTTGCTGGTGCACTCCCACCAATTCTCGCAGAACAACTGGGCTACCCTGTGATGGGGCTTGTGTTTGCCCTTGCTATCGTTGTGGCTTATGCAATTGGTCTGCGTGGGATGTACGAACAACCGAGTTTCACCCCGGTGACGACCCCGTTTTTTGAAGGGGTGCGCGCCGTCTTGCGAAACCGGAGTTTTCTGACGGTCATGTTCGCACAAATGATGCGTTTTGTGGCAACCAACACCATGACGAGTGGGATGTTTTTCTATGTGAAATATAGCCTGAACGGAACAGCAGCACAGACAACCCTCGTCCTTGCGTCGGCATTTGTCAGTGCTGCAGTGATGTTGCCCGTTTGGCGTCGGTTTATCGCCATGCGCTTTGACCCGCGGACAAGTATGACCATCGTCTATGGGACCTTGAGCATTGCTGCCGTCCCGTTGTTTTTTGTCCGTACCGTCGAAGAAGGCATTATTGCAGCAATCATCGTTGGTATGCCTGTTGCTGGTGCATTGCTGTTGGGTGATGTCCTCCTGGCAGACGTCATCGACGAAGACGAAACGCGCACGGGTTCTCGCCGCGAAGCAATGATTTATTCGGTCAGTGGGGCAGCAAACGCACTCAGTGCAGCCATCACCGCGACGTATTTTGGGTTTATTGCGCAACTCTACGGGTATGACCCGCTGCTCACTACACAGCCGACAAGCGTCGGTCTTGGATTTCGTGTGTTCATGATGTCGTTGCCGATGGTTGGTGGGTTCCTCGCGGTGCTCGTCATCCGGTTCTACCCCATCCATGGCGAACGATTAGCACGGTTGCGGGCATTTCAATCAACAAACAAAACCCCCTCCTTCATCGAAGGAGGGGGTGCGGACAAGACTTAGCCGCCCCAGGTGGCGGTCAAGACACGCATCCAGTTTTCGAAGCAGAGTTTGGTGAGTTCCGCATCGCCGTACCCGCGTGCCCGCAAGGCATCGACGAGCCGTGGCAGTCCCGCTGCGTCACCGATTTCGGCAGGAATTGTCGCGCCGTCGAAATCGGACCCCAAACCAACACGATCAATCCCGATGCGCTTGACCAGATAATCGATATGGTCAACCATTGTTGCAAGTGGTGTTTGCGCGTCATGCTTGCCGTCTTCACGCAAGAACACAACCGCAAAATTGAGACCCACCATACCGTCCGAATCTTTGATTGCATCGAGTTGTTTGTCGGTCAAATTGCGGGTCGACTGGCTCAAATTCCATACATTTGAGTGGGTGGCAACCAACGGTTGGTTACTCACGCGTGCAACGTCCCAAAATCCTTTTTCGTTCATGTGCGACAAATCGATCATGATTTTCTTTTGGTTGCACGCCTTGATCAGTGCAATCCCTGCTTCGGTCAATCCCGGCCCCGTATCGGGACTGTGGTGATGACGAAACGGTACACCCTCAGCGAAAATCGTCGGACGACTCCACACTGGCCCGATTGAACGTAACCCGGCTTGGTAATACACTTCGAGTGCATCAAGATTACCGTCGATGGCTTCTGCACCTTCGAAATGAAGAATGCCGCTCATGCTGCCCGCTGCTTTGGCGGCACGAATTTCTGCCACACTTCGGACAACCTTGAACTCGCCATGCGATTCTCGTTCAATTTCGAACAGCTTGGCACTCATCTTCATTGCCATCTGTGCAGAGTAGTGATAATCGAGTGCAGGCGGCAAACTATCGCGGTCGGTCACCACTGCTGCGGTAGGGTCTGAAGGGATGTAAACAGCAAAGAATCCACCAGCCAAGCCTCCACGCCGGGCGCGACTCAGATCGATGTGACCATGGGGACTTTCAAAGAAGTTATCGCCCTCTTTGTTGTCAGCGATTAATCGTAACAGTGTGTCGTTGTGTCCATCGAAAACGGGAATTGGTGCGGTCATTGCGACTCCTCTCTGTGTATTGCTATGCTACGTCGGCGTCAGGATGCTGTCAAATACGCTGTGGTAGAATACAACGAATCATTTTGTATCGGAGCGTCTTGTCGCATGATATCACCTGCATTACTCGCGCTGTTGCGCTGCCCGAGTTGTGGTTCTACCGAACTCGATAATCAATCCGATGCTGTCGTTTGTCGCGTCTGCTCGATTACCTACCCGAAGCGGGCAGGGTACATCGATTTGATGCCGCGCGGTGTGAACTACGACTACGTCTCAAAGTACGTCACCGAAGAAGAACAACTCTCCGAAGAACTCGATTATCGTGACTTGGCTCCCGCAGTACTAGCGGCAGGGGTGCGCAATCGCACAACGGTGCGACTGCTCAATCTCAACAAGAACGATGTATGTCTCGACAACGCATGTGGGAACGGCAAATTTGCCGTTTGGAATGCTCATCTGGTCAAGACCATGGTCGGCAATGAT
>CAIPUQ010000572.1 GCA_903868295.1 uncultured Roseiflexaceae bacterium | reverse complement strand
CGGGTCAGAGCAGCTATGCTCGGGGTACATGATACTCGTCTCGTGGTGCTATATGTCGGACGCCTCACCGAAGAAAAAGGAATCGCACAACTCATCCCTTTGTGCAACAACCCGAAATTCCGTCTTGTCTTGGTCGGCGGTGGTCATCAAGAAGACCACACACGTGCATTATTTGCGCATACCGATGTACACTTTACCGGAGTGTTACGAGGCGAAGAACTGATTGATGCATACACTGCAGCAGATGTTTTTGTGTTCCCTTCACAAAGCGAATCGTTCGGCCTCGCGCCACTCGAAGCAATGGCCTGCGGGCTCCCTGTGGTCGCGCCATTTGTGGGCGGTCTTCAAGACACATTGATCCCAGACCATAATTGCCTCGTGTATGACCCTGAGCGCTCCGACAGCCTCAAAGAAACCGTCCTCAGACTCGTCGAAGATGCCGCATTGCGGACAACCATCAGTGATCATGCCGCACAGTATGCAGCAACACGCAGCAATGCAGCATCGATGCAACAACTTATAACGCTCTATAGGCGACTTGCCCATGTACATTGATGCACATTTTGTCGAAACGTCGACCGCACTGTTCCAATCGCGCGTTGTGCGCAGTATCAGCAGCATCGACCCGCTCGCGACGGTGCATGTGCGCCAGTGGAGTACTGCGATAGCCATGGTGAGTGGGCCGCGCTACCCGTTCAATCATGTTGCAGGTGTGTTTGCTGCGGAGGACATTGATGCAATGCACGATTACTTTCGCATCCATGGCACGCAGTTCCGTGTAGAATGCGCCGGGCGCACACAATCAGTGCACGATTTACTCGCCCTCCACGATGCAGGGCTTGTGCCGTATCCGACAATGAATGTCTGGATCTGTGACACACACGCCCAAACTCCGCGGCATGCATCGAGTAATCTGGTTTGGAGCACCGCGTCAGACAATTCCGTTGCTGTGGATCATCTTGCATCAGATACGGAGCGGGTACTGCGTCACGCGTATGCGATGCAGCCCGAGGCGACGTTTGTGTCGATACTGCATGGTGACGGTGTCATCGCCAGTGCCGGCATACGCATCCAAGACGGCCATGCCTTTTGCTTCGGGGGATGGATAGCACCACACCGGCGCCAGCGTGCCCATTTCGAAACACTGCTGGATGCAAGCCTGTTCTACGCCGCAGAAAACGGTTGTCACCGTGTTGTTTTACAGGCCCATGCGCACAGCGCCATCGCACGTACTGCCAGTGAACGTGGATTCGTGATGCGCTGGGATCGTAATCTATGGACGTCACGAACCCACACGAAAGAAACCACATGAGATGTCCAATCGAGGGGAGCGTCATCCTCATCACGGGCGCCAGTGCAGGGATAGGTGCGGCAACTGCCCGTTTATTGGCATCGCACGGCGCGACCATCGTATTGTGTGCACGCCGGGCAGATGAACTCGCCCATGTCCGCCAAACGATGCACCACGCCGAACGTCATCTGGTCTGTGTGGTTGATGTGACCGACGCACATGCTGTCGCAGCGATGGTCGAACAGACTATCGCAACCTTTGGTCGTATTGATGCAGTGGTGTGTAATGCAGGAATTGGCGTTACCGGTCCCGTTGCAGAACTCGATTATGGGAACTATTTGAGTGCAATGGCAGTCAACGTCGGCGGATTTTTGCACGTCGTCAGTGCTGTCAACCCGTACTTCACCAGACAGCAGGATGGCCAGTACATTGTGATTACGTCGGTCGTTGGGCAGCATGCACTGCCATATACGGGCGGGTATGCTGCCACCAAAGCCGCATTAGAACGCCTCTGTGAGGCGTTACGCATCGAGTCACGCGGACTCGGCATCACGGTATCCGTTGTCCGCCCTGGTACTGTTGCGAGTGCGTTTTTTGCGCATCGGATTGGGCCTGACCGCGAACAGCGCCGGACCCGCAGTGCAGGGATGTCGCCGCAGGTTGTCGCTCGATCTGTTGTTTGGGCACTACGCCACAACCAACGCATCGTGTACCCGCGCTTCCGTGATCGATTACTCAGCGTGGTCGCTGACATGTTCCCGACATGGAGCGATGCCATCCTCGCGCGCACCATTCGGTGGCAACAAAAAACCGGTGACGACGAAGCGTCATCACCGGCACAAGATACCTAGGTACGTGTCGCACGCAACAGGGCGAGCACCCGATCCACATCGGGTGGCTTGGGGCTTGCTCCGTCGCAGAGTGTTTCGTGTGCGCAGCGTTCAGCCAATGCCGTACCGACACTCGAAACCGCCGCTTTGATTGCATTGAGTTGCGTCACAATATCGGTGCAATCACGCCCATCAGTCAACATCCGCTGGACACCACGCACTTGACCCTCGATGCGCACCAACCGTGTCACCAAGTCAGCCCGTGCGTGGTCACTCAAAGGAAGAGTCGGGTCACTCATAGCACCTCCGATTAGGAGTTTGCAACCTTATCAAAGTCCCGCTTCAACTCTGACTTGGGTTTCACACCGACGACACGACTGACTTCTTTGCCGCCCTTGAAGAAAATCATGGTTGGAATGGCCTGTACGCCGAACTGGGCGGCATACTTGGATGATTCGTCGGTGTTTACTTTTGCGACGGTGACTTTGCCTGCGTACTCACCCGCCAACTCTTCGAGGATGGGGGCAACCGCACGACATGGACCGCACCATGGTGCCCAAAAGTCTACCAACACTGCGGTCTCGGACTTGAGCACTTCTGCATCAAACGTGCTGTCGGTAACGTTTACTGGCTTTGTCATTGTGATCCTTACTTTCTACACTGCAATACCCCTCAGGGGTATTCGCACAGTATAGCGATGAGTGTCGCCACTCGTCAACCACACAAAGATAGGAAAACGATGAGATTACGGTATGATTGCGTTTGACATCCCCTACAAGACCGTCTATACTTCATGTTGATAAATTATTCCCACATACGTGTGAATATCAAGCAGTTGTGCAGATCCAACGTGTCGTTGGAAAGCAAACGCAAGGGAGAATACGTTGTACGCCATTTTTCGAGATCGTGGTATGCAATACCGCGTGCAAGAGGGGCAAATGCTCGACATTGCTTTGCAAAGCGAAGCAGCTGCCGGCAGCGAACTCACCATGGATGAAATCTTGTTGGTGGGTGGCGAGCAGACGGTAGTCGGCAGTCCGACGGTCGACGGGGCCAAAGTGGTACTCAAGGTCATTGGCGCAGTACAAGACGACAAAATCGTCGTGTTCCGATACAAGAGCAAGAAGCGCTATCGCCGCCGCACCGGTCACCGCCAAGATTTGACGCGCGTACAAGTGACCAAAATCGAAGTCAACGCATCGAGCGACAGCAAAGCAGCCAAAGCACCACGCCGCAAGGCCGGAGCTGCAGCGTAGTTTACACAACACAAAGGAGATGTCGTCATGGCACATAAAAAAGGTGTAGGTAGTTCACGCAACGGACGTGATAGCAATCCTAAGATGTTGGGTGTCAAGCGTTTCGGTGGCCAAGTAGTTGGTGCTGGAGAAGTGTTGATTCGCCAAAATGGCACCAAATTCAAGCCAGGCAAAAATGTCGGCTTGGGTCGTGACTATACCATTTACTCGATGATCCCCGGTCGCGTGGTCTTCGAACAGTACAGCCGCACACAGAAGCAGATCAGCGTCTATGCAGACGAGGTTGCACAGTAAGGAGCACGTGGTGAAGCAGGGCATCCATCCAAAAACATTCGCAACGGTGTACACTTGTACCGGTTGCAGCACTCAGTGGCCAAGCATTGCCACCAAAGAAAACCTTCGTCTCGACGTCTGTTCCAAATGTCACCCGTTCTATACGGGCGAACAACGCATTTTGGACACCGCTGGTCAAGTAGATCGCTTCATGAAGCGCCTCAAAGTGAGCCAAGACGCTCAGGCAGTGGCAGCAACACGCGGCGACACAAAGAAGAAGTAATCCAATCAAAAGCACCGGTCGCTATGCGACCGGTGCTTTTTTGTGCCTCTGAATCAATCGGCAAGGCAACCCGTGAAGGATCGCCCTCATCTCCGATTGGGTGGTGCTTACACTAACCCAGAAAAGCTCAGTGCAATTACTGCGACCATGAGCAGCGTGCCCCAAAACCCAATGCGACGCAAATCATGACCAATGACTGCGTATTCCGCAGTGTAGTTGATAGTGTCTGCAGTGAGCTTCCCGACGCGACGGGTTGTGCGGAGCGTTTTGGGTTCGGTTGATGCGGCTACTTCTACGACCGGAGATACGTACGAAGCCGGTACATCAATGTCAGGCATTGCGGAGTTGGGTCGGGCGTTGATGCGCTTGCGGTCTGCGCGGGATAGTCGTGCCATCTGTATGCTCCATGATGTAACATGCAAATTCTGATAACGTGTCGTATTATACCATAGTGAACGTCTTTGCTAAGGAGTATATGCCACGCTTTAAACTCCCGCTCGAAGCATTCGCCCTACTCGTCTGCGCACTCATATTCAGCCTGCTGATCCACGCGGTTCCCGCACGTCAGGTTGTGGACATCGGCGGGTACGACAGTGCGTACCTCCAAGGATTTTTCGAACAACAAGCTACCCCCGATTCGTTCGGCGCCGATGGCCGAGTGCGCTGGTCAGGTCCAGACGCAGCCCTTCGGCTCCCGTTAATTGGGATGCCATCGACGCTGACCGTCCGGGTTGCATCACCAATCACCAAAACGCTGACATTGCAGGCCACAGGGACGACCGCGACGCACACATTCGACGCTCCGTATGCGTGGAATGACATCACTGTTGATTTTCCTTTCGCACTCACGAAATGGACAGACACACCGGTCATTTTTGTAACGCCAGTGGCACCATGGCAAAAAGGCGACCTTCGTGACGTCGGCGTGCTCGTCGATCGTATGACGTACCAGAGCGCTTGGTTCGCACTGCCATACCCCAGCATTGCTGTACTGACGATGGCCGTTGCGCTCCTCTTTATGCAACTCGTGCCGGTGCAATGGGCGGGCCGATACGGCCGGATCGCGCTTGCTGCGGGTGTTCCTAATCTGATTGTGTTGGGATGCATCCGCTATCCGTTCCATCCAGTGATGGTCTGGCCTGCGGCACTTGCCTGGGCGGCCGGGATATTGCTGTGCATCCTCTTGTGGCGCAATCGGGTACGGATATCAGCCCATTGGGAGCAGACCCAAGAGCGTTACATCGCCGCAGGCATCGGCGTTTGGTGTGTTGCAATGACGGTGGTGCAACAGACTCACCTGACCCTGGTCGTGCCCGGCGTCGAGAAAGATTTTCGATCGTTTGCCACCCGAAGTGACACCGCTGCAGAGGTGTTTCGCGCTGATGCATTCTACCAATACGGCTATCCTGCAATCCTCTGGATGGTACGTATCATCGGTGGATACGATGTTTTTGTGACGGCATTGATCTGGGCAATCGTTGCGGCTACGCTGACCTTGTGTGCGAGTTGGGTAATCGCACGCTCGGTATTTGGTCGTGGGTGGGACGCGGGCGTTGTGGCGCTCCTGGCTGGAAGCAGCTTTTTTGGTGAGCATGCGCTCCTCCTTGGGAGCGATATGACCTTTACTGCGGCAACGACGGCTACACTCGCCGCTCTGCTTTGGGCAATGAGTGCACCTGCAATACGCCTTCGCTGGCTTGTGGTCGGTGTTGCTGCCGGCATTGCATACGTCACCAGACATACCGGGCTGGTGCTCTGGATTCCCATTGCAGTGGCTCTCTGGATCTCAGCGCCAACCGGACGAGATCGCGTGCGGATCCTCACCCTTATCGGGCTGGGCTGGCTCTGTCTGGCTACACCACAGCTCTATGTCAACATGCGTGATAGCGGACAATTGTTCTATCAGTTACAGGCCAAAAACAGCTGGCTTGCAGTCTATGGCAACATGGACTGGGGGCGGTGGGCAGATGTCCCCGACGATATACCACTGATGGACGTCGTGTTGAATGACCCTGCACGATTTGTCCGTTCGTGGTGGAACACCGTTGTCGGAGTGTTCGGTACCGGGGCGACGCCGAACCAGTACGACAGAGGCCTCTGGTTACGCATGTTGACGGTGCCATTCCACTGGATGAGTGCACTCGGTATCGTGTGGATTGGTCTGCGCGTTGTCACAAAAACGTTAGATGCGAAGCGTCTTGTGTTGGTTGCTTGGGCAACAGGGTTTGTTGCAGTATCTGCAATTGCATTTATTTTGCCACGCATGATGTTGCCCTTGACGATCGTCGCAGCGATTACCGCAGTCGATGGATTGCGCGCTGTGGTACGCCGCATTCCGAAGATTCATGGCATTGTGGTCGCAGGGGCATTGGTAGCGGGGATAGTGGTGGGTGTCACGCAGACGGCGCTGCAGGTGCGCGTAGGACAACCCCAAGACGAATACGCTGCGCTCGCTGCCATGCAACAAATCGAACCTGCACGTCTCGGCGTCCTCGTCCCTGCGGAATCACCAGCAGGCAAATATTCGGTGCTGTCGGACCGTGTCGTGATCCGTACCACTCAGTACCCGGTTGATGCACGGATGATATGCGACGCCCAACCAGATTGGCTGCTGTGGTCGAACGAACTTGTCCCGCCTGATGTGCGCCTGGTTCCGTTCAGCAAGTATGGTCGGTATTGGATCTTTCGCATGGCAGATTCGCCGGCATACTGCGCGGCCAATTGAAGCAAAGCCACGTATAATCAGAGTGTGTCTTGAGAGGAGTTCCTATGACCAATCCGACCACGTGGCCGTTCAGTATTAGTGTTGTTATCCCTGCCCACAACGAGACGCACACTATTGCACGCGTCATTGCAGGCGTCAAAGCCGTTGTTCCGGCAGCAGAAATAATTGTCGTAGACGATGCATCGCGCGACGACACCGCTGACAAAGCGGAAGGCGCTGGTGCTACCGTCATCCGCAGGCCGCACAATGTGGGTAATGGAGCCGGTGTCAAAACCGGAGTGCGTGCTGCCCGTGGCGATGTGATTGTTATTTTGGATGCAGATGGTCAGCATAATCCGGCCGATATGCCGACATTGCTCCAATACATCGGTCAATACGACATGGTCATCGGCGAGCGCACCCGCGCTGGGCAACAGAACACCATTCGATGGCTCGGCAACACAATTCTCAACAAACTGGGGAGTTATCTCATCGAAATGGACATGCGCGATTTAACTTCGGGATTCCGTGCCATGCGACGCTCAGTCATGCTTGAATTTGTGCATCTCTTACCAAACAAAATGTCGTGGCCCACGACGAGCGCATTGGCGTTCGGCAAGTCAGGCTACCATATTCGGTTCGAGCCCATTACCGTGGCGCCGCGCGTCACCGGCAAAAGTGCGCAAAAGCTATTGCGCAACGGGTTTCGATTCACTGGAATCATTTTGCGTATCACGACGTTGTTTGCACCGATGCGCGTGTTCTTCCCGGTCTCGATGATGATGCTCACGCTCGGGCTGCTTTCTTTTTGCATCAGCTACTTTTATACCGATGCAGGGCGATTGTATATTCCAAACTCTGCGGTTATGTTGTTTGTGGGCGCTGTAGTGATCTTCATGTTTGGCTTGCTGGCCGAACAAATCGCTGGTTTGCGCTTTGCACGTCGTGAACAGCCGGAGTCGCGCTGATGCGCAAGACGCTCTTTCGCTGGGCATTACGCTTGATCGGGCCAGCTCTCTTTGTGATTTTTTTGATGCGCACGGATGTCAACGCGATTGTTGCTTCGCTACGGGATGTGCAGTGGCTGCCGGTTGCGATTTCTCTCGGTCTGATGCCTTTTTTTCTCATTGTGAAAGCATGGCGCTGGCGGATTATCCTGCTCGAACTGGGACTCCAACCACCTTCGGTGTGGACGCTGAGTCGGATCTACACCGTGGGGCTGTTTTTGGGCGGAACAACTCCTGGTCAGAGTGGCGATTTCGTAAAGGCTCTGTATTTGCGCAACACAGAGCGCAAAATGCCCAGTTTGTTGTTTAGCATTTTCGTTGAGCGTCTGTGTGACGTCGCTGCCATGGCCGTGATGGCGTTCATCGGATTATCTGCACTCGCAACGAGCCTCGATGCACAGAGTCGCATCACCGTCCAAGCAACGACAACCATTGTCGCAATTGCTATTTTTGTCATGCTACCGGTATTGTTGATTCGTCGAAGCCGTGATTATGTCTTTTTGATAGGACGCAAAGGTATTCCACAGCGGTTTCGCCAGCGATACGATGGCATTACCCAGCAATTCGACGCACTCGATGTCGGGTTTTCGCCAGCGGTGCGCTTGGTGGTCGCAACTATAGGGTCAGCCCTGTCGACCGCT
>CAIPUQ010000571.1 GCA_903868295.1 uncultured Roseiflexaceae bacterium | reverse complement strand
TGCTAATGACAGGTGTGCTTTTTGCAATGCGGCTAACGAGGATTCTTCCATGCCACGGACGGCGAGTTTGAAGATTTCACGGCCGTTCATGGTCAAAAAGCGGCGATCGGTCGCAAGGATATCAGGGGTCAATGGGAGGCAGGTACCACCTGCTTCGACCATCAACAAATCCTCGCGATCACCAGCAGCGCCCATGTCGGACGACAACAACCCGTAGGGCTGGTCCGTTGCCTCGAGCACGACAGCCCCAGCGCCATCACCGAACAAGACGCAGGTGTTGCGATCGGTCCAGTTGACGTAGTGACTCACGACATCGGTTGCGCAAAACAGAATGCGTTTGGCCGCGCCGGTTTGAATCAAGCTCGTCGCGATGGTCAATCCATACACAAAGCCACTGCACGCGGCTGCAATATCAAACGCAGCGGCATTGGTAATGCCAAGTGCTGCCTGCACCCGACACGCAGTGGCCGGCATTGGGCGGTCAGGGGTGAATGTAGCGACGATAATCATATCGATGTCGGCGGCCGTCACGCCGGCCATTGCCATGGCATCGCGGCTGGCTGCCGATGCCAACGTCGACGTCGATTCATCGCCAGATATAATGCGGCGCTCTTTGATGCCGGTGCGTGATTGAATCCACTCATCCGAAGTGTCGACCATGGCACTGAGTTCGGCATTGGTGACGACACGCGTCGGGACCGACATTCCCCAGCCGACAATAGCAGCGTGTAGAGGCATGGTATTCGTGCTTTCTAATACAAACCGGTGTTCAGTAGCATACGCCACGAACACCGGGTGTACAGTCTGTCCAGACGATGCCTAGGCCTCGGCGTTTTTGGCAACCATGACCACGACTTGGCGCTGACGGTAGTAGCCACATGACTTGCATGTGTGATGCGCGCGCATCAACAATCCGCAGTTGCTGCACAACACCAAGGTTGGTGCAGTCAAGCGCTGATTTTGGCGGCGATTGCCGCGACGATGTCGGGATACTTTAGTCTTCGGTGCTGCTCCCACGGGTTGGCTCCATTCTCTTGATTACTGCTGTGGTTTGCGATCCAACAACGCTTGGAGCGCCGCAAATCGGTCGTCCACAGGAGTTTCACTACAACGACAAGACTCTTGGTTGAGATCGACACCACAACCGGCACACAGTCCCAGGCAATCTGGCTTGCACAACGGGCGCATCGGCATCTCGAGGATTGCATACTCACGCAAGGCTGACCCGATATCGAGGAAGTGACGTTCGTCGATGATAAACGCATCGTCGTCTTCGTCGGCTTCTCCGCGGTCGGCAGCAATGCTTGCTCCGGTGGTGACATCCACAGTTGCGCGATACTGCTCTACAAAGGTCACTTCGACAGCGACCAACGCCGGTTGCAAGCACCGCATACACGTGGTAGACACGTTGCCGGATGCCGTAGCATCGACAAATACACCCAGTTCCGTCCGGGTGAATCGTGCCGCACCCGCGATATCACGCAATTCTTCGCCTTCGTGCAAATGCAGCGTCGACTCGGTAAATGCATACTCGCGCCGTGAGCCGGGTTCCTCACGTAATAACTGCGACACATTGTAGGTGAGTGGAGAGTGTTTTAGTGTCGCCATACAAGCACCTATGTGAAGCGTTCCGAATGTATAGTATAGGTGATTCGCGTGTGAATGTCAAAGTATCGTAGCCGGGAATGTTAGCGATTGAGTTCGTCTAAACCGCTGTTGACACTGCCCAACAAGCGTTCGAGCCTGGCTTGGACATCCGACAAGACGGCGCGTGCATAGGCATCGGCGTTCGCCCGTATTTCGTCGGCATCTTGGCGTGCTATCCGGAGCAGATGTTCGTATTCGACGCCTTGGCCTGATCCGCCATCTGCCGTAGCGCCACTTGCGTGTACCGTCGGAGCAGGCTGAAAGACGCTCGCAACCTGGAGGTGCTCGGCACTGCCGACAACGACCATTTCGCGGATGCGGTCGATGTACTCAAACAGCTTCGACTCATCGACAACGACTAACTTGGTCATGGGGATGTGTTGTGACGCAGTGATGAAGTCCTCGAGCTCATAGAGTAAATCGTCTGCATTCATTTGGATTATCCTCCGTGACGGCGGTCTGCATAGACCCGCTGTAGTGCGGTGGCGACGTGTGCCGGTACCAACCACGAGACATCTGCCCCGAGCGATGCGAGTTCTCGCACACGCGTTGAACTGTAATAGGTGTATTCGTGACTTGCCATAAAGTATACCAAGTCTATGTCGGGTGCGAGGCGTTGATTCACCTGCGCCATTTGGAACTCAGATTCGAAATCGTTTGCGGCGCGCAAACCACGCACGACGACTTTTGCGCCGACCGTTCGTGCGTATTCGACGGTCAACGAACTATACGTCTCGACTTTGATCCGCGGCATGTGGGCAGTGGCCTTGCGCAAAAACGCCACCCGGTCTGCGGTCGGGAACAAGAGCCGTTTGTCAGGCCGGTCGAACACGGCCATGATGATGGTGTCGAAGATATGAGATGCGCGTTCGGCAATATCCAAATGACCATTCGTGACCGGATCAAAACTCCCGGGATACACTGCAATACTCACGCATCTGCTCCTTCGCGGGGACGCTCATACAGCGTCACGCATGATCCCCCAAAACGACGAAATTCGATGCGCTGGAGTGGGCCACAAGTCTCGTTGAATACAACATGTACCTCATGGCCAATGATGAAAATACCACCAGGAATCAACAAATCAGCCTGCGCAACCAGCGCTTGGGTGTCGTGTATTGCAGGGTCAGCGTACGGTGGGTCCATCATGATGAGCGCGTACTGTGCGCTGCCACGATGCTGTGTTACGAACCGACTGACCGGTTGTTGGTAGATTTTGGCTTTGGCGGCTAATTTGGTATGTGCCAGATTGTCGCGAATAACGTCGCACACTGCAGATTTCTGCTCGACAAAATCACACCAGGTTGCCCCTCGGGATAACGCTTCGATGCCTATCGACCCCGTGCCCGCGTACAAATCGAGCATTTTGCCGTAGATAGCGCCATATCCATTGAGGACCGAAAAAAGCGATTCTTTGACACTATCGAGCATGGGTCGCGTGCCAGCGCCTTTGGGCCCCTTCAGATGATGCCCTTTGGCACTTCCGGTGATCACACGCATCGTTCACCGCCCATACTGTAAGCGCCGAATCAACATGTCAGGCAGGCGGTGTTCTTGCATTTGGCGTTGGGTCAATGCAATATCGTATTTGACACGACCGAATTCGATGTGTTGATTGTCTGTATCGAGAATTGCATACGCAGCCCGTGAGTCACCATCACGTGGTTGCCCGACACTCCCAGGATTGATGAAGTAGCGTTCGTTTGGATTGATGGCTAATGGCTCACCCCGGGTCGGGACGAGTGGACCCTCGATGGTCTGCATGTTCGTTTGCCGCAGAAAAATCTGGACGTGCGAGTGCCCGATAAAGCAGATCTGCTGGGGGATTGCTTGCCAGTTGTCATATGCCTGTTGTGGCGCCAGCAGGTATTCCCAGACAGGATCGAGTGGGCTCCCATGGACGATATAGTGGTTTTTGGGGTCAACAGGTATAGCAATCGGAAGCGTGTCGAGATACGTCAAATAGCGTTGCTCGAGCTGCTTGCCGTTCCATATGTTGGCCGTGCGGGCGTCTTGGTTGAACTCGTTGATGTCGACCTTGCGGCTCCCGATGCATGCCAAATCATGATTGCCAGCAATCCATTGGGTGCTGATCTGTTGCATCGTCGCCATGCATTCGTTGGGCCGAGGACCGTACCCAATCGTGTCACCCAAATTCCAGACCGCGTCAAATGCGCCAGCGGCTTCTTGGAGCACTGCATCGAGCGCAACGATGTTGGAATGTATATCTGAAATGACAAGTACCCGCATAATTATGCTTCAATTCTTTCGGCTATTGCGAAAAAGTTGTACTATAGAGTATAGTACGTACAACTGTGCTGCTATCACTGACAGGAGCTCCGTATGACGGAAGTTGCCACGCACTGTCCATACATTGGTCTCAAACAGAACCGCGCTATTCGGTTCTCAACATCCACTGCAGAACATCGCTGTTATATCAGTGGCGATGCGATGGACATACCGGTCGATCAGGCAAGCTATTGCCTTACACAGTTCCACACACAATGTCCATTATACATGGGAAGTGTGGCAGCGCACAACCGCGCGCCAGCGAGTTCTGGTGCCCCGCGTAAGGCGACGTCGCGCGAGCGCGATTCAGTTGTTGCCATGCCATCTGTAGACGCCTATGCTGCATCACCAGATGTCTACGAAGAAGACTGGGCGAGCGCACAGCGGGCAGCACGTCGTGCTGCTGCGTCACTCCCACGGCGATCCGGTGGGATCCCTACATCTGTATACGGACTGGTCATCGGGCTGTTGGTTGTGGGCGCAGTCGTCTATTTTTATGCGGGGACGCTCCTCGGCCCCTCTGCCCCATCCGATGCCGCTGCCGTCAACCCCACCCAGGCGGCGTTCGAACCACTGCCGACGGTCGCACCAACCGACGCAGCGGTGCTCCCTCCAATGAGTGATACCCCCGTACCGACACCACCTCCTCTTGCGACTGCAACGAGCGCTGCTGCGGTCATCCCGCCGGTTGCGAGTCCAACGACTCCTGCGCAGCCAACCGCCGCGCCAGCACAGCCCAACCCGACCGCTCCCGTCGCCACGACAGTGCCCGCAACCCCCGAAGCCAAGGACATGGTCGTCAGACTCGTCTACGCTGATGCATCGGGGCAGTTGCTGGTGCCCGTACTGCGGACTATTTCGGTTCCTGGTAAAAAGGTCGCGACATCTGCATTGGCAGCATTGTTCACTGATCCACGCAATGGTCTGAGCCGCATTCTGCTCCCTGACACGCAGATTTTGTCGGTAGCGATTATTGATGGGACTGCTGTGATTGACTTCAATAAACGTCCGACAGGCCCCGGTGATGTGCGTGGTTTTGCAGCGATTGCACTGACGATGTATCAATTTGATTCCATCAGCAAAATCAAGTTCCTCATCAACGGTGTCGACATGCCCACCGAAAACGGCATCCCGTACATCAAATCCAGTCTTGTCAACCTGTGGAATCCGGCAAACCTGTCACTTGCTGGGAGTACAGCAGTAACGGTTTCGTTTGTCGCAGCAAACAGTAAGCACGATGTGTCATTGACCAAATTAATCGATAAGACGGTCAACGTCGCCGAAGCGACTGCGCGTACACTGCTCGAAGGTCCCGGCCAGTATGGTGCCGTGCTCAAGCGTGTCATCCCTGAGAGTACCCAACTCCGGGGGATCCGCATCGAGAACGGCGTAATCACCGTAGACTTCACCCAACCATTTGCATCTGCAACAGACAAAGCAGCGGTTGTGCGTACAGTCGCGAGTACCATGACAACAATCAACGGTATCAAGGCAGTGCAGATCCTGGTCGAAGGTGCACCGTTATCGACTGTATGGGGCAACGACTACAACAAGAACTTTGAGCGACCGCCCGTCAACGCCGAGTAAAGTCTGCGACGAAACGCCCTGTGGCATATGCCACGGGGCGTTTTGTGCGGATTGGCGGATTAGCTAGCGCTTCAGATCGACGATTGCATCAGTCAGCTGTGCTGGGCTCAACGCAAACTCTGGGGTGTCAGCAAACATCAAGAGGTCGAGCACCGATTCGATGACTGTCTCGTCTGCATCTGCTTCTTCGTCTGCGTCGACATCGTCATCGGCTTCTTCGGGTTGCTCAATGACGTCTTGATCATCGCTATACAACGAATGGAACGCTTTGAGCGCCCACCCTGCAAGCGCATCTATTGTGGCTGCCCCACTCAGATGCGCTTGAATAGCCTGAATGATGAACGCCTTCTGTTCGATGATATCGCGTTCAGCGAGTTGAGTAGTGGGCAACATACGTACTTCCGTTCGGTGTGAGCAATCTGTGAATCGACTAGTTCCCGAACACCGAAGACCCATTCACCCAGCCTTGCACATCGCTAATGGTGACGACGACCATCATCAACATGAGCAACGCAAAGCCGGCGAAGTGGACACGTGATTCGTATTCGAGAGGGATGCGCTTGCGTCGGATAGCCTCGATGAGTGCAAACAGAATATGACTGCCGTCGAGCGCAGGGATTGGTAAGAGGTTAAACACCGCGAGATTGAGACTAATAATCGCCATCCAGTTGAAGTAGCCCAGCCAACCATCACGTTCGATAATCTCTCCGGTGCTGCGCGCCATCCCAACAATGCCGGTCATGCCTGCATTTTCGATCTTGGGTGCGAGGCCGAGCAAGCTTTGGATCCACGTGCTCAGGCCTTCAATCATCGACACCGACACCACATACGTCGTTTTGAAGCCATATCCGATTGCGCTAAAGACTGACGCATCTTCGATGTGGGAGTTAGGCTGATATCCGAAGCCAAATCCCGCAGGACTCGATGATTCTTGATAGCTCCAGGGTCCCGGAGTAATGGTCAGTGTTTGTTCTGTACCGTTCCGTACAATAGTCATGGGGATCGCGACGCCGAGGTTGTCGCGGGCAATCGGGCCAATTTCGGCACCTGGGGTAATTGGTCCTGCAGTCCCAATCTGCAGCACGATATCATCTTTGAGCAGTCCTGCCCGTTGTGCAGGAGAGTCAGGGAAGACTTGGTTCACCACCAGGCCAGGATCGGCTACTTGTATCCCTACGCTCAGTGCAATCCCCGTATAGATGATGGCCGCTACCGCGATATTCATCAATGGGCCTGCAATCAGAACGAGGATGCGTTGATAAATCGGAGCCTCGCGGAGCGTGCCGATTCCATAATTGGCGCTGTCCGTACCGTCAGCAGTGGTAAAGCGGACAAATCCCCCGATGGGGAGCCAGTTGAGGGTGTACTTGACGCCGTTGTGCGTTGCCAATACTTTTGCACGTGGTGGGAAGCCGACGCCAAATTCATCGACCGGTATCTTGAAAAACCGAGCGGTCAAAAAGTGGCCCAGTTCGTGGGCAATCACCAGAATACCAAGCAAAATCAAAAAGCCGAAAATAGACAGAAGACCGTTCATATGCACCCTTTTTCACTGTACTTACGATATTGTAGTAGTGCAATCCGATACGATGGGTGAAAACGAGATGAGGGTTTGTACACTATGTCTCTAGTACAGGGCGGTAATGATATAAAACATCACTGGGACCATAAACAAAATGGAATCGATTCGATCGAGCATACCACCATGCCCCGGCAGGATCGACCCAGCGTCTTTGACGCCGAGCTGGCGTTTGATATGTGATTCGGCCAGGTCGCCGATCGGGCCAAGGACTCCCGCGAGTGCGCCGAGTGCGATAGTAAGCGGAAGCGACATTGGCAGGCCAAACAATGCCGAGACCGCAATTGCGGTAATGATGGCACCAAAAAAGCCACCAATGCTGCCTTCCCAGGTTTTTTTGGGGCTGAGTCGCGGAGCAAGTGGTGTTTTGCCAAAACTCCGACCGGTGAAGTATGCGCAGGTATCGCCGAGCCATGTGGTTGCCAACGTAAAAACAATCCATGCAAACCCTGAGCTGACGCCTGTGATGAGTGCAGTGGGATTGAGTGGCGTTTCGACGGTGCGCAACAATACAAGGTGCGAGAGCAGGAACGGAACATAGAGCATTGCAGCCAAACTGAACGCCCACGAGTAGAGCGGCTGTTCTTCTTCGGGACGCAGGACCGCGATACACAACGAAATGATCGTGCCAATTGCAATGACTGGTGCAAACGTTGCTATGTTGCCGGAATCACGCCATGCGCTACCGACTAATGCGCCGGCAAATATGTACCAAAACGGGAGGTACGGGCGGAGTTTGCGCTCTGCCATACTTCCAAAAATTTCGCTCAGGCAAATGAATGATGCAATCAGGACAAGGATCGCCACACTGGTGACAGACCACCAGAGCAGTGCGATGAGAATGGGGAGTAACGGAACGACCGTTAAAATCCGTTGCAAAACAGGGTTAGGCTTTGGACCCAACGCCCCCGTACCGGCGGTCTCGTTTACCATAATCGTCTATCGCCTGCTGTAACAATTGCGGAGTGAAGTCCGGCCAATACACTTGTGTCGGCCAGTATTCACTATAGGCTGCTTCCCATATCATAAAGTTCGACAGGCGCCACTCACCGCTGGTGCGGATGATGAGGTCCAAATCAGGCACCCCATGACTCGAGAGGTGTTCACTGATACGTTGTTCAGTCACATCATCCGCTGATGCGCCACTGGCAAGGATAGATTTGACTGCATTCACAATATCTTGACGACCACTGTAGTTGAATGCAACACAGAGAGTAATCCGGGTACAGTGTGCGGTACGTGCAACAGAGTGACGGATTTTGTCCGCCAAGTGTGGCGCAATGCCAGTGAGTGAACCAAGGTGTTGGATGCGCACATTTTCTTTGATCAGTGTGTCGACTTCGCGATCAAGGAATTCGCCGAGTAACATCATCAGCCCTTGGACTTCGAGCGAAGGGCGACGCCAGTTTTCGGTAGAAAACGCATAGAGTGACAAAAATTTGACGCCCATGTCTGCAGCTGCGCGAATTATCGGCTGGATGTTTTCGACTCCCGCGCGGTGCCCGGCGTGACGTGAACGACCTTTTTGGGTCGCCCAGCGTCCATTGCCATCCATGATGATGCCAATGTGCCGGGGGATACGCTGGTTGTCAGTGCTCGCGGTTGCATCGGTCATGGTGTACCTAGATCTCCAGCACTTCTGCCTCTTTGTGTGATCCGATCAGTTCGAGCTCTTTGGTGGCTTTGTCCACCAGTTCTTGGAGCTTCTCACCACCGCGCCGTTGCTCGTCTTCGGAAATCATCTTCTCAGACTCGAGTTCTTTGAGTGATTCCATGCCTTCACGGCGGACATTTCGCAACGCCACTTTGCTCTCTTCGACGCGGGATTTGACCTGCTTGACGAGTTCGCGACGGCGGTCCTCTGTGAGGGGTGGCAAGTTCAGGCGGATGATACGGCCATCGTTGTTGGGGTTGAGTCCCAAGTCAGACACTTTGATGGCCTTTTCGATGGATTTGATCATGCTGGCATCGAATGGTTGGATCACAATCATCCGTGGATCTGGAGTGGTAATCGAAGCCATCTGATTGAGGGGCAGCATATCACCATATGCTTCGACCTGCATGTGTTCGACCAACGCAGGAGTTGCACGCCCGGTGCGAATGCTCACGAGTGAATGTCGCAATGCTTCGGCGGTCTTTTTGAGGCGCACTTCGGCGTCTTTGAGCACTTCGTTAATCATAGTGAATTACCTTTCGTTGCTCACGAGTGTACCGACGTGTTCGCCCATCAGGATTCGACGAATGGTGCCGGGGTCGTTGGGATTGAAGACGACAATGGGAATATTGTTGTCCATGCAGAAGGTCAATGCGGTGCTATCCATCACGGTCAAGCCTTGTTGGATTGCATCCATGTAGGTCAGTTTGTCATAACGGGTGGCGTCTGGATGGCGACGAGGGTCTGCAGTATAGACACCATCGACACCATTTTTGGCCATCAGGATGACTTCACAGTGCATCTCTGCGGCACGCAAGGCGGCAGCAGAATCTGTGCTGAAGTATGGATTACCAGTGCCAGCGGCCAGAATAACAACACGACGCTTCTCGAGGTGACGTGCAGCGCGGCGACGGAGGTATGGTTCGGTGACTTCGTCCATTTTGATGGCGGTCATGGTGCGGGTATGCATGCCATGACGCTCGAGTGCATCTTGGAGTGCAAGTGCATTGATGATGGTCGCGAGCATCCCCATGTAATGGGATTGCGCAGGATCCATACCCAGTGCGATGGCTTTTTGACCACCACGCCAGATATTGCCACCGCCGACGACGACCGCGATTTCGACGCCGAGCTCGTGAATTGCACGTATTTCGCGTGCGTAGAATTCAAGCACGCTCTGGTCAATCGTCTGTTCGTGTGCGCCTGCGAGGGCTTCACCACTGAGTTTGAGGAGGATGCGTTTGAACTTCGCAGTAGTCATGATTCATCCATTCAACAAGCAGCGGAGGCAAATGCCTCCGCTGCTTGTTTGGTTTAGTTACCGATTTCGTAGCGGGTGAATCGTCGGACAACGATGTTTTCTCGCAGTTTGGCAACTGCTGCCTGAATCATGTCTTCGATCGTCTGCGAAGGATTGCGCACGTATGGCTGCTTGAGCAACACGACTTCTTCGTAGTATTTCGCAGCGGTCAACCCGCTCGCTGCTGCTTCTGCTTCAGGGACTTCGTCAGTCGTCACGTACTTTGGATTCACTGCAGCGATGTGCATTGCAATGTTCTTGCAGAGTTCCAAAAAGTCTGGGGTACGGGCAACGAAGTCTGTTTCGCAGTTGATTTCGACCATTGCGGCCATCTTGGCGCCGTTATGGACGTACATTTCGATGCGGCCTTCGTTGGCGTCACGACCCTTGACTTTATCGCTGACTTTGAGGCCACGCTCGCGCAACACTTCGATGGCTTTGTCCATGTTGCCATCGGTCTGTGCCAAGATGTCCTTACATTCTTTGATGCCTGCGCCTGTGCGTTCGCGCAGTTCTTTGACCATTTGTGCGGTTACTTCAGCCACGGGGAGCTCCTTTGTTGGTAGGTAAGCACATGGGGAATGGCGCAGTGCGCATTCCCCATGTTCGGCATATTATTCTTTGTCGGTAGCGACGTCAGCGGCAGCATTCATCAACGCAGCCTGGGTCTGACCATGGTCGCCACGAGCGGATTCACGGCGGGTCATGCCTTCGATGGCGGCGTCGGCGATGCGTGATGTCACCAAGCGGATGCTACGAATGGCATCGTCGTTGCTTGGAATGATGTAGTCGATATTGTCTGGGTCACAGTTGGTGTCGACCATTGCCACAACCGGAATGCCGACTTTGATTGCTTCGGCGAGGGCCAATGATTCTTTGTGTGGGTCGACGATGAAGATAGCTCCGGGCACGCGGTCCATCGTTTTGATACCACTGAACACCTTGTAGAGCTTCTCGATTTCTTCGAGACGCTTGCCGGCTTCGGCTTTGGTCAACCGGCTGAAATCACCGCGGTCGCGCTGTGCTTCGAGGTCGGCCAGGTAGCGCAAGCGGCGCCGAATGGTCGAGAAATTGGTCATCGTACCGCCCAACCAGCGCTGCGTGATGTAGTGCTGACCGGCACGGGTTGCTTCTTGCTGGATGGTCTCTTGGGCTTGCTTTTTGGTGCCAACAAACAGCACCTTGCCGCCAGCGGCGACCATGTCGGTGATGTAGTTGTACGCGCCATTCAACCCGTCGACCGTCTGTTGCAGGTCGAGCACGTGGATCCCATTGCGAGCGCCGAAGATGAACGGCTTCATTTTGGGATTCCAACGGCGGGTTTGGTGGCCAAAGTGTGCGCCTGCCTCGAGCAGTGCGCGCAGGGACGCGATCCGGCTGTTGCCTTCAGTCATGGGAGACTCCTTCATCATACGTAGAACGTATCCGCCACCCCCGTCAGCCCGAGTGAGACGCCATGAGCGCAGGATTCACTGGTCGGGAGGTGTGTGATATAGAACACCGCTGGAAATTATACCATACCTGGAGTAGGTTGCGCTCACTCATCACTGGGAGTCTGAACCACGCGGTAGCGAAAGTCGCAGAACGGGGCGCCTTCCATGATTGTCTGCGTCCGTGTGAGGCGAATGTCCGCAGAAAACCCTTCAATCAGGGCCGCATCTCGATTGCACGAAAACACCGCGCCGAGTTCTGCCAGCCCGAGTGCGGTGTATAACTCTGCGTAGCGACAGCGGGTCACGTTGAACCCAAATGCAGTCGTACTGTGTTCGACAATATCAATGACCAATGCGTCGTCTTTGGTCCAGAGTTTGAGTGAATCAGCGAAGTTCGCTATTGTCGCTTCGCCATATGCACGGGCCATCTCGGCACCTTGGTTGCGAGCGATATCGGCGATGGTGTCTCGGACCGTTGCAATGACCTGGGCACGGTCGCTGGTCTGCGCAAATGCATCAATGAGTGGTGCCAAGAGCCGTGCTTCGATTTCGCGGCGCGTCAGGACGCCAATTGCGTTGAGTGTGTCGGGTGGAGTCATGTGTTCTCCTTGTAATTAGGCTATACTGCGCGCAGTATTGTTAGACAGAGGTTGCTATGGCAAACACGACTCCCGAACAAAGAGCCCGGCGCGGTTGTCACTTTATAATCCTCTTGTTTGCGGTGTTGACGGGGCTGAATTACACCGATGGTGGTACCGCAAGCCTGCTGTTTCGCATTTTTGGTGTGTGTTTCATTGTAGCAATCATCGCCCGGGTTGTGATTGCGACCGACCGACAGCAGGCCGAGACCCCAGAGGTGAAAAAATGACCCTCGAACGCTTCTACCACATCGGCTACGGCAGGGGCGATTTCGCAGGGGCACAACCGACGATGGCATTGCTGTCGGGGGATCCTGAGCGGGCAGCAATGATTGCCCAGAAATATCTTTCGAATGTATCGGTGTTGTCAGACCATCGTGGCTTGCACAGCTCGTTGGGTTATTTGGAAAATGGGACACCAGTGATTTCGGCGACAAGTGGGATGGGTGCCCCGTCGCTCAGCATTGTCGTCAATGAGCTGGTCCAGGTGGGGATTCGGACGATTATCCGGGTCGGCACCTGCGGGTCGATACAGCCGCAGGTTTTGCCTGGGCATGTCGTCGTCTCGCAAGCAGCTCTGTGTCGTCAAGGGGCGGCCAGCGACATCGCGCCACTCGAGTACCCCGCTGCCGCGGACCCGTATGTGACTATTGCCCTGATGGAGGCGGCACACGCCGCGGGTATTCCTGCACATATGGGTGTCACTGCGTCGGTAGATACCTTCTACGAAGGGCAGGAACGCCATGCATCGGCAAACCCACATCTGTTGCGCCAGCACATTGGAGCGACCGCCGAATACCAGCATCTCAATGTGTTGAACTACGAGATGGAAGCGGGGACACTGTTCAAAATGGGGTTGGTATATGGGTTCGCTGCAGGATGTGTGTGTGCAGCAGTCGCCCAACGGACGACCGCAGAAACAATTGTTCTTGATCAGAAAGCCGAAGGCGTCGATCGGGCAATCCGAACTGCCGTGGCTGCCTTGACCCGTCTATCGGTGCGCTAGGGCATATCCCGAGCGAGGAGGCCGAGGTACGCTGCGATGTTGACGACATCGGCGTTTTCGTAATTGCTCAACACGACGACGGTTATGTCGGGATCGGGGAAGTTCCCAAGATACGTACGCATACCGCTTGCCATGCCGTCGTGATGGACCGACGCCATCCCGGCGAGGGGATTGCGCATCACGCCGAGTGCGTAATTTTTTATCTGTACGGTACGCATCAGTGCGAGTGTCTCGGGTTTGAGGACCTGCCCGTCGTGTAGGGCGCGGTCCCAGCGGTAGAGGTCATCAATGGTCGAGTAGAGTCCGCCCGCGGAGTCGAGTGTCGATGCATCAATCGGATCTGCTGGGATTCCCATTGCATAAAGCCCGAACGACAGGGTTGGGTCTGCTCCAGCGGTACTGTGGTCGTAGTCGGTATCGTTGAGTCCGAGTGGGATGCAGAGTTCGTTTTTGATGATGTCTGCATATGGCATCCCCGTGATGTACTCGAGAATTTGACCAAGCAGAATGTAGCCTGAATTCGAATATTTGTACACGCTGCCTGGTGTGGAGGTCAGGGGCTCATTGCGAAAGCGGGCAATGAGCTCTTCTCGTGTGGTAGGAGTTGCTTGCCGCCGGTCAAAATCGAGAAATTCAGTGTAGTCGGGGATACCAGAGCTGTGTGCGAGTAATTGCCGGATGGTTATGGGAGCCCACTGTGGCGCACAGAATTCGAGATAGCTGCAGATGCGGTCATCGATGCTGAGTTTGCCTTGCTCTTGGAGCCGGAGAATGAGCACAGCGGTGAATTGCTTGGTGAGCGATGCAATACGAAATTTGGTCGTAGCGGTGTTGCGACTCGTACGATTCGACAACCCGTAGCCGTGCCGCAGGAGTATTTCGCCGCGACGTGCAACCAGGACGCTGCCGCTATACAGCCCCGCTTGCTCGATACTGCGCATGTGTTGGCCCAAGACGTTGTCAGCGCCGACTGCTCCTACTTCGATCGGGTCGAGATTCATCGGGAGTGGTTCGGCGGTGGGGTTGGCGGTTGTCGGGAGCGCGGCAGTGATGGTAGGCAGGGGTGCACCGGGCTCGGCGGTCGGCACGGGGTCTGCGGGTGGTTCGGTGGGCACCGCAATCAGCCCACCTTCGACGGTGACCGTTGGTAAGGTGGGTAGAGAAGCGTGCATGGACGTTTGGGGACCAAGGCCACCACACGCCCCGAGCACGAGTGCAACTGCGAGTCCAAGGATTGTCAGGCGCATGCGTGACGAACGGTGGCAGTGCGAATCAATGAACGATAGACATCGAGTACGTCGCATCCGATATTGCTCCAGCCGTAGCGTTCTGCACGGGCACGCCCAGCAATACCCAGTTGATGCGCGATATGGGCATTGGTCAAAACCAGAGTGAGGTTCGCAGCGAGCAGGTCTGCATCATCGGGGGCGGTCAATAAACCATCGACCCCATGCGTGATTATCGTTGCAGGCCCGCCCGCGTTGGTGGCAATAACTGGCCGACCGCTCGCCAGTGCCTCGAGCGCGGCCATCCCAAACGACTCGTAGTGTGAGGGCATGGTGACGACGTCACACGCCGCATGAAAAAGCGCGAGCTGGCTCTGCGGTCTGGCTCCAACGAAACGGATCGCCTTGGCAATCCCCAGCGATTGCCGCAGCGCATCGAGTCGCTTTTGTTCGGTGTTCCACAGGTGTGGTTGGTCGTCACTTGCACCGCCGACAATGACCGCCTCGAGCGCCGCGAGACTGGGTACGCGTGCGCGCAACTGGGCAACGGCAGTAATCAAGGCGTCTATCCCTTTGAGTGGCTCGATGCGACCGACCAGGAGCGCTAGCGGGGTGGGTTGAGCCGGCAACCCGAGTTGTTTGCGTGCATCGGCCATGTCGCTTGGGTGGAAGCGCTGGAGGTCGACGCCGCACGGAATGATGCGAATATGCTCTGGATTGGCGTCATAATGCCATACCATCTGACTCAAGTCGATTGTCGTCGCAGCCACAATGGCATCGGCGTTGCGCAGAATAGTGCCTTCGTGGGCGATGCGCTGACCGGTCTCGCGTTCTTCGTCACTGCGCGCCACGATGTTCTTCATTGCGCCAAGGGTGTGGAACATATGCACAAGCGGGACCCCGAGGCGGTCACGTAGTGCCATTCCAATGATGCCGGAGACAAAGTAGTGGCTATGGATGATGTCGTAGCTCACACGTTGTTCATCTGCATAGGTGACGATGCCGTCGACGAATGCATCTGTATGGTCGAGGATGAGATTTTTGTCGTATGGGGATTCGGGACCGGCAGGGAGGGTGATGAGTGTCACATTGCGCGTAACCGGAGTAATCCGCTCGCTGTCGAGCGATTGGCTCCGGGTGAATATGTCAACAGCCACACCACGTCGCCCGAGTTCGCGACTGAGTTCGCGGACGTAGACGTTCATTCCCCCGGCTTCTTTGCCGCCGAGTCCTGCGAGTGGGCTCGTATGTACAGACAACATTGCAACGCGCATTACTGGACTCCCGTTGGGTACGTGGACTCACTACACATACGTAACAGACTGCGTGTCGGATGCACCTGACGACGCCTTCACCGCTAGTATACGGTCTCTTGGTGAAGTTGTGATGAGCGTTGACTAGACGACACGAACACCGGCTGTGGTGGTGCGAATGCGATAGATAGAAGTGCGTGCCGTGATGTAGAGTGTTTTGCGATCGGCATCACCGAAGGTGCAGTTTGCAGGGAGTTCAGGGACAGCGATGACGCCAAGGCAACGACCATCGGGCTCAAATACCCAAATCCCCGTTGCTCCGGCTACATAGAGATGGCCGGCTTCGTCGACCTTCATCCCGTCTGGTGACCCGGGTTGAGGGTGATCAAGATCGCAGAGAATTCGGCTGTTCGTGAGCGTTCCATCGGTTGCCAGATCAAAAGCGCGCACGTGTCTGCGGCGCGAGTCGTCAATGTACAGTGTGCGTTCGTCGGGAGAAAGCGCGAGGCCGTTTGGACGGATGAAGTCGTCGGCGATGCGGATCACGGTACCGTCCGGGTGGACCGCATAGACGCCATTGACGGGTTGTTCTTGATCGGCAGGGTCGATACCATAGGGTGGGTCCGTGAAAAACACGACCCCGTCGGAGCGCACGATGACATCGTTCGGGCTGTTGAGGCGTTTGCCGTCGAAGCGGTCGATGAGTGTCTGTGGCGTACCGGATGCATCGGTCACGCTGACGCGGCGATTACCGTGTTCTGCAGCGATTAGCGCCCCAGTGCGACTGCGGGTCAGTCCATTGGAATGACCACTCGGGCTACGCCACCGCGAAATGGTGCCGTCCGGGCGCCATGCGTAGATGATCCCGGCAGGGATATCAGAAAAGCGCAGTTCTGTATCACACCAGACTGGACCTTCGGTGAACTGGAAACCCGTGGCGATGCGTTCAGGTTGACCACCTTCGAACAGGGAACGGAGCTTCATCTAGTCCTCGATCCAGTTGAGCGTGCGGTCGACGGCTTTTTGCCAACGGGCATAGTCACGGTCGCGTTGAGCGGCGTCCATATGCGGGACCCACCGTGTGTCTTCGCGCCAGTTGGATTGCACCTCGGCCAGGTCGCGCCAATAGCCGACGGCAATTCCGGCGGCATAGACTGCGCCCAGGACGGTTGTTTCACGGATGACGGGACGGATCACCGGCACATTGACGACATCGGATTGAATCTGCATCAGCAAGCTATTGCCAGTCATTCCACCGTCGACTTTGAGCAGGGCAATGGGTACGCCACTGTCTTGTTCCATTGCGTCGAGGACCTCGCGGGTCTGCCAAGCGACTGCTTCGAGTGCAGCCCTGGCGATATGGGCTTTGGTCACGTAGCGGGTTAACCCGACGATGACGCCCCGGGCGTCACTGCGCCAGTGTGGCGCAAACAACCCCGAGAAGGCAGGCACAATCACCACGCCGCCATTGTCAGGAACCGATGCAGCGAGTGCCTCGATGTCACTACTTTGGGCAATGATGCCGAGATTGTCGCGTAACCACTGGACCAGGGCACCGGCGATGGCGATGGAGCCTTCGAGTGCGTACACCGGTGGTTGGTCTTTGAACTGGTAGGCGAGGGTCGTGAGCAGACCGTGGGTCGATGGAACGAGCGTGGTACCGGTGTTGAGCAGCATGAAACAACCGGTGCCGTAGGTGTTTTTGACGTTGCCAGGCGACACACAGGCTTGACCGACCATGGCTGCATGCTGGTCGCCCAACGCAGCAGCAACAGGTACTCCGGCGAGGATTCCTACCGCAGTGCCATAGACCTCGGAGGAAGAACGAATGGCAGGGAGCATCTGTGCGGGGATATCCATTGCTGCCAGAATGTCGTGGTCCCATTGCAAGGTATGCAGGTTCATCAACATCGTGCGTCCGGCATTGGTGACATCAGTGACATGGATGCCGCCGTCGACGCCGCCGGTGAGGTGCCAGATGAGGAAGGTGTCGATGGTGCCAAAGAGCGCGTCGCCGGCACCGGCAGCGGCGCGTAATCCGGGTGTGTGATCGAGCAACCAGCGCAGTTTGGGGCCTGAGAAGTATGTTGCCAACGGGAGGCCCGTTTGGCTCCGGAAGCGGTCGACACCGTAGGTGCCGGCGAGTTCGCGACAAAGAGCATCGGTGCGCATGTCTTGCCAGACGATGGCATTGGCGTATGGTACGCCGGTACGCCGGTCCCACACCACGGTCGTCTCACGCTGATTGGTGATGCCTACAGCGGCAATATCGGCTGCAGTGAGACGGGCATCGGTGAGTGCTGTCGAGACGACCGAAATTGTCCGTTGCCATATTTCGTTTGGGTCGTGTTCGACCCAACCCGGTTGCGGGAATATCTGCGTGTGTTCGCGCTGTGCGATTGCACGTGGGGTGCTGTCATGATCAAAGATCATGCATCGCGTGCTAGTCGTCCCTTGGTCGATGGCGAGGATATAGCGTGTCATTGCGTCCTCCTGTGCATATGTGTTGCCATTATACTCGGCTGATGAAACGTCCGCAGACCTCTTGACTTCTGTACAAGACATGCTATATTCGTCCTAGGATTCTTTTAGCATTTTTGCCGTCCAGGCATAAAGGGGGTGGTGCTCATGGGTTGTAGTCATAAGCGCATGGGTGTCGCCGGAGCGGTGACCCTGTAGTCTTCCGTTCGGAGACACCCGACCTCCACCGTCGCTGATTCGTCAGCGACGGTGAATTTTTTGTGTGGCTGAAACACCACAAAAAACCGGCGGGTGGCATGTGCCACCCGCCGGTGTCATTGGCGCAAGACTATGCTTTGGGCTGTCGTGCAGTGATGACTTCGGGCTGGGCTGGGTTCTCGGCGGACGCGACTTCTGCACGGCCGGTCGGTACCAAGCCAACGACCAAGTCGCCGCCGTTACCGATGATGGTCGCGCCGGCAGGCAGGACGATGTCGCTCACGTGGATGGCTTTTTCGAGCGAATCGAGGACGCTGATATCGACCGTCAATGACGAAGGCAGATTGGTTGGCAACGCCTTGACACGCAGCGACGTCACATTGTTGAGCAATGCATCGCCACGGGTTACCATAATGGATGCGCCGGTCATGTGCACGGGCACATCGACTTCGACTGTTTCGTTGAGGTCAACGGCATGAAAATCGACGTGAATGATGGCTCGTGACACGGGGTGGCGCTGGTAGGTGTGGACGAACGCGGCAATCGGTGCTTCGCCGTCGATGTGCAACGTGACCAGGTTGGTGCGCCCTGCGGCCTTCATCAATGGCATGAAGGAACGCAATTCGGTCTGGACATTGATCGGGGCCAAATGCTTGCCGTAGACGGTGGCAGGCAGAATCCCGGCCTTGCGCAAATTGTTGACCTTTTTGCCGATAACGGCGCGCTTCTGGAGCTTGATTTCGATAGACATGTTGACTCCTTGTGTCAGTACCTTCGCATGTGCTGCTACGGGACGACCCCGGCACAAGTACAAAGTATACCATACCGCTGCGTGTCTGTCAGATTTCCGTAGCCACAAGCACCCCACGTGCTGGAACATCCGACGAAGGAGCAGGCAGGCTGTCGTCACAGGGAATGCACGTTTGACGGGGAGCGGACACGCGCTCACGACGTTTTCGCATGCTGCTGGAGAAAGACGCTATCGACCTGGGCGCCGGAAAAACGTCGGGAACGGCGGCTGTGCCGTGAGCAGGTCGTGCTCGAACGCCACGTGATAACAGCCCGGCGGCAGTGTGCAGTCTGCAACGGTGGCTGTTGCTCCGGATTGCGTGACCGTGAGCGTCTGCGGTACTGCGCCGCGACAGATAATCGTCAGAGCGCTCCCAAGCGGTTGTGTATCGGGGTCGATGAGGGGGATGGTATGCAGCTGTGCCGGTGTATACGCGGTCGCGATGAAATGGATGACCTCGTGACTGACCGGGCAGTACCGGAAGGCAGTAATCGCACAGGTCAACGGGTCGGCTGTGAGACCGTGTATGGCGAACGATTGTGCAGCGGTGCGGGCTGCCCAGCTCG